>NZ_JBHWBS010000064.1:0-43103 GCF_042735655.1 Streptomyces sp. NPDC059567
GGTACTGCAGGGGGGACCCTGTGGGAGAGTAGGACGCCGCCGAACAATCATTGTGGGAAAGCCCCGCACCTTATGGTGCGGGGCTTTTCTGCGTTCTGGACCAGTCGGCATCATTCTGTGGACACCCCGAGGGGAGCCCACAGTCGTATTCAGAGGCGGCCGGCCGCCTTCAGCGCGAGGTAGGCGTCTGCCAGCGCGGGGGCGAGATCGTCAGGCGTCGCGTCGACGACCGTGACGCCGTGGCGGCGGAGTTGGTCCGCCGTGCGCTGGCGTTGGGCCTGGGCCTGGGTGGCGGCAGCGGCCTCGTATACGCCGTCGATCGTGCCGCGGTTCGCCGCCATGGCGGCCGTGTGCGGATCGGCCACCGAGGCGACCAGGACCGTGTGGCGCTGGGTGAGCTGAGGGAGGACCGGGAGGAGACCCTCCTCGATCGGGGCCGCATCGAGGCTCGTGAGCAGGACGAGGAGCGAGCGGCGCGGGGCCCGGGCCAGCGCGGTGGCCGCCAGGGAGCGGGCGTCGGTCTCCACGAGCTCGGGCTCGAGCGGGGCCAGGGCGTTGACCACTGCGGGCAGGACGTCGGCGGCCGAGCGGCCCTGGACCTGGGCGCGCAGGCGGCGGTCGTAGGCCAGGAGGTCGACGCGGTCGCCGGCGCGGGAGGCGAGGGCGGTGAGGAGCAGAGCGGCGTCCATCGCGGCGTCGAGGCGCGGGACGTCGCCGACTCGGCCCGCGGAGGTGCGGCCGGTGTCGAGCACGATCAGGATGTGGCGGTCGCGCTCGGGGCGCCATGTGCGGACGGCGACGGTGGTCTGGCGGGCGGTGGCTCGCCAGTCGATGGAGCGGGTGTCGTCACCGGGGACGTACTCGCGAAGGCTGTCGAACTCGGTGCCTTCGCCGCGGGTGAGGACGCTGGTGCGGCCGTCGAGTTCGCGGAGGCGGGCCAGTCGTGAGGGCAGGTGCTTGCGGCTGTTGAACGGCGGCAGGACCCGGACCGTCCAGGGGACGTCGTGGTTGCCCTGCCGGGCGGCCAGGCCGAGGGGGCCGTAGGAACGGACCGTGACGCGCTCCGCGTGGCGGTCGCCGCGGCGGGTGGGGCGCAGGGCCGTGGTGATCCGGCGGCGTTCGCCGGCGGGCACGGTGAGCTGCTGGCGGGACGCGGCCTGGTCGGTGCCCGGCAGCCAGCTGCTGGGCGGCCAGGCGTCGCGGAGTTGGGCGCGCAGGCGGCGTCGCGAGGTGTTGGTGACCGTGAGTTGTACCTCCGCCCCGTCACCCAGTCGAACTGTTGTGTCACCGCTTCGGGTGAACTGCAGCGTTCGCACTGGCGCGGCCATCGCGTAGTCGCACAGAATTGCGAGTGAGAGGGGCGCGTTCACCGCGAGCATCCCCGTCCAACTGGGGGCGAGGATGCCCACGGGGAGCGATCCGAGGGCGGCGAGCAGTGCGGTTCGTCCGGTGAGGGCCATGGGGCGCCGTTCTCAGCGGGGTACGGGGACGTGGGCGAGGATCGAGTTGATGACGGAGTCGGCGGTGACGCCCTCCATCTCGGCCTCGGGCCGCAGTTGGATGCGGTGGCGGAGAGTGGGCAGCGCCAGGGCCTTCACATCGTCCGGGGTGACGTAGTCCCGGCCGGTGAGCCAGGCCCAGGCGCGGGCGGTGGAGAGCAGGGCGGTGGCGCCTCGGGGGGAGACACCGAGGGTGAGCGAGGGGGATTCACGCGTGGCACGACAGATATCGACGACATAGCCGGCGATCTCGGGGGAGACCGAGGTCTTGGCGACGGCGTCGCGAGCGGCCTCGAGTGCGGCGGGGCCGGCGACCGGACGGACACCGGCGGCCTGGAGGTCGCGGGGGTTGAAGCCGTTCGCGTGCCGGGTCAGGACGTTGACCTCGTCCTCGCGAGAGGGCAGCGGGACGGTGAGCTTCAGGAGGAAGCGGTCGAGCTGGGCCTCGGGGAGGGGGTAGGTGCCCTCGTACTCGACCGGGTTCTGGGTCGCGGCGACCATGAAGGGGTCGGGCAGCGGGCGGGGCGTGCCGTCGACGGTGACCTGGCGCTCCTCCATCGCCTCCAGGAGCGAGGACTGCGTCTTCGGGGGCGTGCGGTTGATCTCGTCGGCGAGCAGCAGGTTGGTGAAGACGGGACCGGGCTGGAAGGAGAACTCCGCGGTACGGGCGTCGTAGACCAGTGAACCGGTGACGTCGCTCGGCATCAGGTCGGGGGTGAACTGGACGCGCTTGGTGTCCAGTTCGAGCGTGGCCGCGAGCGCACGGACGAGCAGCGTCTTGGCGACGCCGGGGACTCCTTCGAGGAGGACGTGGCCCCGGCAGAGCAGGGCGACGACGAGTCCGGTGACGGCGGGGTCCTGGCCGACCACCGCCTTCGCGATCTCGGTGCGCAGGGCCTCCAGGGAGGCGCGGGCGCTGTCCGAGTTCGTAGCGGTCTCGGGGGTCGGGGCGCTCATGAGGTGCGTACCTCTCTTTCGAGGGCGTCGAGTTGGTCTGCCAGGCGGATGAGAGCGGCGTCGTCGGCGGGAGCCGGGCCGAAGAGAAGGTCCCGGGGGTCTGCGGCGGTCTCGGCGAGTCGTGCGGAGATCGCGGGGAGCAGGGTCTCGGGGGAGTGGGCGTCCTGGGTGGCGACGCCGAGGAGCGGGGCGATCCGGGCGCGGGCCGCGGTGCGCAGGAGGGCGGCCGCGCGGTCGCGTGCGTTGCCCTTGCGGTAGAGGCGGGCGCGGCCCTCGGTGGCCTCGGAGGCCCGGATGGCGACGGGGAGACGTTCGGTCACGAGGGGGCCGAGGCGTCGGGCTCGCCAGATGGCGGCGAGGGCGGCGGCGACGGCGAGTTGGAGGGTGCCCCAGAGCCAGCCCGAGGGGATGAGCGAGAGGAAGCTGTCGGTGGCGCTGTCGGGGGACTCGCCCTCGGTGGCGGAAGTGTCGGAGAGGGAGGGGAGGTACCAGACGAGATGGCTGCGGGAGCCGAGGAGTTGCAGGGCGAGAGAGGCGTTGCCCTGCTTGTCGAGTCGCTCGTTGGTGAGGAAGTCGGCGGAGCCGAGGAGCACGGTGTCGCCGCCGGAGGTCGGGACCCTGAGCAGGGTGGCCATCCCGTCGCCGAGGTAGCAGGAGTCGGCCGAGTCGATCCCGGTGGTGTACCGCTCGCCGCCGATGTCGACGCTGCCGGCGCGGACGGCGGCGGGCAGGGAGCACTGGGGCTCACGGGTGGTCACGGAGGTGCTGGTGGCGACGGTGACGCCGGGGGCCAGGGTGCCGAGGGAGGGACGGCCCGCGCCGACGAGGACGGTGCGGCCGTGAGAATCCGTCATGGCTTTGTGCAGCACGGACTGCTGATGGTCGGTCAGCAGGTCCGGGGTGGTGACGAGGAGTGTGCTGTCGGCTTCGGTGGCGGCGGTGACCTCGTCGAGGGTGGTGACCACCCGGATGCTCACGCCCTGGGCCTTGAGGATCTCGGCGACGGCTCGGCTGCCGTTGGGGTCGGCGGAGCGGGGGTCGAGGTGGCCGTGGTGGTCGGACGACTGCACGGTCGCCAGGACTATGCCGCCGATCAGGATCAGGGCGAGCACGAGGAGTGCTCCGCGGGTCCGGGTCCAGATCTGGCGGGCGGAGAGGGAGGCCGAGGTGGCGCTGGTGCGCGGCCGGCTCATTCGGGCGCCCCCGTGGCTGCGGTGTCGAGGGTGGGCTTGGTCCGCTCCAGGGACACGTCCAGTTCCTCGATGCGGCGGTATGCGGGCTCGTCGGCCGTGCGGCCGCCGTATGTGACGTCGTCGAAGGAGCGTGCGGCGGAACGGAGTTCGTCCGTGTGGGAGGGCAGGGAGCGGCCCGCCTCCGCGGCGGCCTCGTCGGCGGTGCGGCCGGGGCGCGGGTCGAGGAGGGTGCGTTCCTCCAGGGAGCGGACGATGGCCCGCATCCGCTCCTGGACCGCCTGGTTCCAGCGGCCGGCGGAGGCATGCCGGGCGGCGGCGGTCCGGTGCTGGTCGGCGGTGCGGGGGCCGTCCTCGAAGAGGGAGTCCCCTGTGGTGGGGGTCCGCTGCGGGGTGCCGAGCCGCCACCAGAGGGCGGCGACCAGGGCGAGCACGACCACGACGATCGCGAGAAGTCCCAGCAGGCCACCGGGGGTTGCCCCGGAAGCCGAACTGAAGAGGTCGTCGACCCACTCCCAGAAGCGGTCGAGGCCGCGTTCGAGAAGGCTGGGGTCGTTCTCGTGGTACATCGGTTTGGACAGTTCCCGCTCCGCCGCCTCTCGGGCGGGGACGCGGGGGATGTCCAGCGGTACGTCGTCGCCGGCCCGGATCGGCAGCCGCGCCGTGGTCATGCCCCCCGTGTTGTGCACCCCGTCAGCTCCCGGTGGCGTGTTCGCCGGGTGCGGGGCCGTAGCCGGGGAGGCCGGCGGCCCGGGCGAGTTCGAGGTCCAGGGCCTCGCGGCGGATGCGCTGGTCCACGTAGAGGAGGACGGTGACACCGGCGGAGATCGGGTAGGTGACCGCGCTGGTGATGACGCCGCCGATGCCGGTGATGATCAGGAACGACCAGCCGAACTCGGGGGTGGAGCCCGAGGCCAGGCCGCTGAAGCCCTCGCCGTCGACGACGATCGCGAGGATGGCGAAGGGGACGGTGATGATCATCCCCACGATGAGGAGCAGCAGCTGCGTCAGCAGCGTGATGCCGAAGATGCGCCACCAGGAGCCCTGCACGAGCTTGGCGGAGCGCTTCATCGACTGGAGGACGCCCTGTCGCTCCAGCATCAGGGCCGGCGAGGCCAGGCTGAAGCGGATCATCAGCCAGACGACGACGACCACGCCGGCAATGGCGCCGAGGACGACGAGCGCGCCGCCGGTCACGTCGCCGAGGAGGATTCCGGGCAGCATGGCGCCGAAGACGATCGCCGCGCTCATCACCGGGAGCAGCAGGGTCAGCCCGAGCAGCCGGAGCAGTCGCGGGCGGGCCTCCTGCCAGGCGGCACCGATCGAGACCGGGCGGCCGAGGACCGCGCGGCTGATCACCACGGTGAGGAGTGCGGCGCTCACCAGCGTCGCCATCAGGAGGATGAGGATCGCGGGGATCGAACCGACCAGCGACGTCTGCAGGGAGTCGCCGAGCTGCGCCATGGCCTCGTCGGGGGAGGCGTTCGGGTCGATCGCGGGCGGTGTCGGGACCAGGAACCGCTGGACGAGGATGTCGGCGACCTGCGAGATCACGGCGACGGCGACCGTGATGGTCAGGACCGTTCGCCAGTAGGTGCGCATCGTCGACACGGCGCCGTCGAGGATCTCGCCCATGCCCAGAGGGCGCAGCGGGATCACACCGGGCTTGGCGGCCGGCGGCTTGCCCCAGTTCCCGTGCTGCGGCGGACCGCCCCAGCCCTGGCCGGGCTGAGGTGCGGGGGCCTGGCCGGGGACGGGGGCGGTCGGCGGGGACCACTGTCCGGCGGGCGGCTGGTCCTTGGACCACTGGGGGGCGGAGCCGTTCGCGTCACCGGGCGTCGCGGGCCGGGGAACCCCGGTACCGTCCTGGCCGTCGGAGGGAGCAGATCCGGGCGAGGTCCAGCCCGGAGTGTCGTTCACGGTCGTCCACCTCGAGGAATGGTCGCGGGGCCGGCGAGCCGGCACGGTCTCTGCGGCCGATCGCCTGTCCGGGCGGCGGGCCGTGAGCCATCGTGCCACGAGGGGCCCGCCGGTGGGCGGGGGCCGTATCCCCATTCTCGTCTTCATTGCGGGCGCTACAGAGGGCAGACTGGGCGGATGCCTGATCAGTGCGCACAAACCGCAGCGGCGGCGGGCAGGGCGGGGACGAGCGCTCCGGATCGGACCGGGGTCTTGAGCGGCGCCCAGTGTCTCTCCCCAGGACAGTGGTCGGGTGTCACGGTGACGACGGATTCGTGGGCACGGTCAGGGCCGAGGGAGCCAGTACCCACAGCAAGGCCCGGCCGGTCAGTGGCGTCGTGGCGATCAGGGGGCCCAGGGCCAGGCTCTGACTGGCGGGCAGTGCGTCGCTGCCCAGCAGTGCCAGTACGAAGCCGACGGTCAGAACGATGACGAACGCGATCGTGTGGTAGCCGATCCACTGCCAGTACAGGCGAGCGTCCCAGCCGCTCGGTGAGGCCGGCTTGAGGCCCGAGGCGGAAGCTGTCATCACTCACCCCTTCCCGTGCCCTCGGCGCGGGAGAACCACACTGGCGGGCCGCTCGGGGACCCGAAGCCGCGAGTGGGGCGCCCGGGGAGCCGCCGATCGGGTGGAGTGCTCGGCGATGCTTTCGGTTTCGTGGTTCTGCTGTCCGATCCGGCGGCTCTCGACCGTAGGCCCCGGCCAGCGGCGCGGGGTACGGTTCTGGGCGGCCACGGGGGTGACATCCATGACTGACATCAACACCCACGGACACGGACGGTCATCGGAAGCCGATCCGGGACGATGCCGCAGGTCAGTGAGGTATCTCACCAGCCGCCTTGAGACTGATACGGAAATGGGATGATGTCGATATGAAGGGACGCGTTCTTGTCGTCGACGACGACACCGCACTGGCCGAGATGCTCGGCATCGTGCTGCGGGGTGAAGGGTTCGAGCCGTCGTTCGTAGCGGACGGCGACAAGGCGCTTGCCGCATTCCGTGAGGCCAAGCCGGACCTGGTGTTGCTGGACCTCATGCTGCCCGGCAGGGACGGCATCGAGGTGTGCCGGCTCATCAGGGCCGAGTCCGGGGTGCCCATCGTCATGCTCACGGCCAAGAGCGACACCGTCGACGTGGTGGTGGGGCTCGAGTCCGGGGCGGACGACTACATCGTCAAGCCGTTCAAGCCGAAGGAGCTCGTCGCCCGTATCCGGGCGCGGCTGCGGAGGTCGGAGGAGCCCGCGCCGGAGCAGCTCGCCATCGGCGATCTGGTCATCGACGTGGCCGGTCACTCGGTGAAGCGGGACGGGCAGTCCATCGCCCTGACGCCGCTCGAGTTCGATCTGCTCGTCGCGCTGGCCCGTAAGCCGTGGCAGGTGTTCACCCGCGAGGTCCTGCTGGAGCAGGTCTGGGGCTACCGGCACGCGGCCGACACCCGGCTGGTGAACGTGCATGTCCAGCGGCTGCGCTCGAAGGTCGAGAAGGACCCGGAGCGCCCGGAGATCGTGGTCACCGTCCGGGGTGTCGGTTACAAGGCGGGGCCGAGCTGACATGAGCATAGGCAGTACTGCTCCGAAGCCCGGGGAACCGGGAGTCCGGTCGGGGCGGACTGCCGGACCGAGGCGGGGGGGCTCGCGATTCGGCCGTCTGTTCCATGGCGGACGCCTGCTCCAGGACGGGGCACCGGGTGGACCGGTGCTCCGGCTCTTCGCACGCTGGGTGCGCCGTCCGTTGCTGCCCGCCGTGCGGCTGTGGCGGCGCAACATCCAGCTGCGCGTCGTCGCGGGCACCCTGCTGATGTCACTCGGTGTGGTGCTGCTGCTCGGCCTGGTCGTCATAGGCCAGGTCCGCAACGGTCTGCGTGAGGCCAAGGAACAGGCCGCCCAGAGTCAGGCCGCAGGCGGTTTCTCGGCCGCCCAGGACAAGGCGGCGACGACCCCGTACGTGCCCGGTGGGCAGGACGGCGGCCGCGCCGGTGCCTCGCTGACCTGGCGCTCCACGCTGGTCGAGCAGCTCGCCAGTGGTGGCCAGAGCGCCTTCAACGTGGTCGCGCTGTCCCTGGAGGACTCGGACGGACCCGCGAGCCGCGGAGCCCGTGCCTCCGGCGAGGTCGATCCGGCCACGAGCATCCCCGACGACCTGCGGCACTACGTGGGCCAGGGCGCGGGCACCTTCCAGACGTACACCCGGATCCACTACACCAACGGCAAGGACTCCGAGGCCGGGCTGGTCATCGGCAAGCGGCTCAACGACGCCGAGGGCACCCAGTACGAGCTGTACTACCTCTTCCCGCTGACGCACGAGGAGGACTCCCTCGGCCTGGTGAAGGGCACGCTGGCGACCGCCGGGCTGTTCGTGGTCGTGCTGCTCGGCGCCATCGCATGGCTGGTCGTGCGCCAGGTCGTCACACCCGTGCGGATGGCGGCGGGGATCGCCGAGCGGCTCTCCGCCGGCCGTCTCCAGGAGCGGATGAAGGTCACCGGCGAGGACGACATCGCCCGGCTCGGTGAGGCCTTCAACAAGATGGCGCAGAACCTCCAGCTGAAGATCCAGCAGCTGGAGGAGCTGTCGCGGATGCAGCGGCGGTTCGTCTCGGACGTGTCGCACGAGCTGCGTACACCGCTGACGACGGTACGGATGGCGGCGGACGTCATCCACGAGGCCCGGATGGACTTCGACCCGGTCACCGCGCGCTCCGCCGAGCTGCTCGGCGACCAGCTCGACCGTTTCGAGTCGCTGCTCGCCGATCTGCTGGAGATCAGCCGTTTCGACGCGGGAGCCGCGGCGCTGGAGGCCGAGCCGATAGACCTGCGTCAGGTGGTCCGGCGGGTCATCGGCGGCGCGGAGCCGCTCGCCGAGCGCAAGGGCGGCCGGATCGTGGTCGTCGGCGACGAGCAGCCGGTCGTGGCCGAGGCGGACGCCCGCCGGGTCGAGCGGGTGCTGCGCAATCTCGTCGTCAACGCCGTCGAGCACGGCGAGGGCCGGGACGTGATCGTCCGGCTGGCCGCCGCGGGCGGTGCCGTCGCCGTGGCCGTACGGGACTACGGCGTGGGGCTCAAGCCGGGCGAGGCGACCCGGGTCTTCAACCGGTTCTGGCGGGCGGACCCGGCACGCGCGCGTACCACCGGCGGTACGGGCCTGGGCCTGTCGATCGCGGTGGAGGACGCGCGGCTGCACGGTGGCTGGCTCCAGGCGTGGGGCGAGCCCGGCGGTGGCTCGCAGTTCCGGCTCACCCTGCCGAGGACGGCGGACGAGCCCCTGCGCGGATCCCCGATCCCGCTGGAGCCGGAGGACTCGCGGCGCAATCGTGAGCAGGCGGCGGCCGCCGAGCGGGGGCGGGAGAGCGGGGCACGCCGGGCGACCGTGCCGGTGCAGCACCCGGGGGACCGTCCGGCGCTGTCCGTGCCGCCGCGGCTTCCGACGGTGCCGCGGGCCACGGTGGATCCGACGGCCCTGCCGGGCAGTGGTGCGCGGGTGGTCGCGCGGACGGCGGCCGAGGCCGACAGCGGTGAGGCGATGGCGTCGGCGAACGCCGAGGGGGAGGACCGAACAGGTGAGCGCTGACTCTCGAGGGCAGCGGTCGTCCGGTGCCGTGCGGGCAGGTGTGCTGTTCGCCTGCGGCGGCGTGCTGGCGACCGGTTGCGCGACGATGCCCGACAGCGGGGACGTACGGAGCGTGAAGGCGTCCAACCCGGGCGACTCGCAGGTCCGGGTGTATGCCGTGCAGCCGCGGGAGAACGCGGAGCCCGACGAGATCGTCGACGGCTTCCTCGAGGCCATGACCAGTGACGACCCCGGTTTCGCCACGGCCCGGAAGTATCTGACGAAGGATGCCGCGCGGACCTGGAAGCCCGGGCAGAGCATCACCGTGCTCACCACGGCGCCGGACCGTGAGCAGGCCGACCGGATCGCGGACCCGGAAAGCCAGGGGCGGTCGTATCCGATCCGCGGCCGACAGATCGCCACGGTGGACGCCCGGCATGCGTACCAGCCGATGAGCCCTGCCGAGTACAAGGACTTCATCCACGTGGTGCAGCAGCCCTCCGCGGACGGCAAGGGCAAGGAGTGGCGCATCGACCACCTGCCGCCCGGGCTCGTGCTCAGTGAGGCCGACTTCCAGCGCAACTACCGCTCCGTCAACAAGTACTACTTCGCCTCGGGGCAGGAGTGGGTCGTCGCCGACCCGGTGTACATCCGGCAGCGGCAGGACCCGGTGACCCGGATGGATCCGGTGACCCAGACCGTCAAGGCCCTGCTCGAGGGGCCGACGAACTGGCTGAAGCCGGCGGTGGATTCGCGCTTTCCCTCCGGTACGGAGCTGAAGGAGGGCGTCACCTCGCTCACGACGGACGACCAGTCCACGCTGAAGGTGCCGCTCAACGCCAAGGCCGACCGGGTGGGCGGGGAGGTGTGCCGGCGGATGGCGGCTCAGTTGCTGTTCACGCTCGGCGATCTGACGTCCGTACGGGTCGAGCAGGTGGAGCTCCAGCGGGGCTCGGACGGCGGGCGGCTGTGTGTGCTGTCGAAGGCGCAGGCGGAGGAGTTCGCCCCGGTGCACGACTCGGGCAGGGCGGAGAACCCGTTCTTCGTCGACGAGCACGGCATGGTGAAGACGCTGCCGGTCGGCGGCAAGGAGGACGCGGAGGCGGACGCGACGCTCGGGCCCTTCGGCAAGGGCGCGATGCCGCTGCGGTCGGTCGCGGTGGACCGTGAGGAGAGCCGGGCGGCCGGGGTCGGCAAGGACGGACGGGAGCTGCGCGTGGCGTCGATCCTCTCCGACGACGAGCTGCCTCCCGCGCTGGTGTCGAGCGGTGCGGCCCGGCCCGAGGACCGGTTGTCCGCGCCGAGCTGGGACGGCCGGGGCGATCTGTGGGTCGCGGACCGCGACCCGGTGAAGCCGCGCCTGTGGATGGTCCCGGGTGGTGCCGGGGAACCCGTCGAGGTCCGGGCCCCCTGGCTCGCGGACGGGGCCCGGGTCGAATCGCTGCGGGTCTCCGCGGACGGCGTGCGGATCGCGCTGCTGCTCAAGGAGAAGGAAGGCCGCACCACCCTGAAGATCGGCCGGGTGGAGCGAGAGGGCAGTGGGACGCAGCAGACCGTGTCGGTCGTCGATCTGCAGCCCGTCGCGCCGCGGATGGAGGCCGTCACTGCCGTGTCCTGGGCCGGTCCGAGCAGGCTCGTCGTGGTCGGCAAGGAGGCGGGTGGCGTCCAGCAGATCCGCTACATCCAGACGGACGGCGCGACCTCCACGGCTTCGGTGCTGCCCGGCCTGAACGGGGTGACGGCCGTCGCCGCGCCGAACGACGAGCGCGCACCGGTGGTCGCCGACTCGGGCAACGACGGCATCGTGCGTCTGATGCCGGGCGCGAACTGGCAGCGGATGGTCAAGGTCGCGGGCTCCGCGCCGGTCTATCCGGGGTAGCCGCCGAACGCAGGTTCTCCGGCCCCCGCTCGCCCGGGAGGGCCGGCTCCCGGCCCGTGGCCGGACCTCGCCGACCCGTTGTCCACAGGGGTGGCCGCCAGGGTCCGGCAGGAGGACAGTGGAGCCATGCGGGGGTGGTGGCGCGAGATCGCCGGACTGGTGCTGCCGGTCGCCTGCGGAGGCTGCGGCAGGCCCCGTACGGAGTTGTGCCCGCGGTGCCGGGAGGAGCTGGCAGGCCCCGGCCCGCGCCGGGTGCGGCCCGTTCCCGAGCCGGCCGGGCTGCCGGTCGTCCATGCCTCGGCGCCGTACGCCGACGCCGTACGTTCGATCCTTCTCGCCCACAAGGAGCGTGGCGCGCTCTGTCTGGCCGGACCTCTCGGGTCGGCGCTCGCGGGCGCCGTGGAGGCTGCTGCCGGGCGCTGTGACGCCTCGGGGACCGGCCCCCTTCTCCTGGTACCGGTGCCCTCCTCACGTCGCTCGGTGCGGGCGCGTGGCCACGATCCGACCCGGCGCATCGCGCTCGCGGCGGCGGGCCGCCTGCGCAGTCGGGGGCGGGCCGCTCGGGTGATTCCGGTGCTGCGCCAGCGCCGCGCCGTGGCGGACCAGTCGGGGCTCGGTGCCCGTGGACGGTTCGCCAATCTGGCCGGGGCGCTGGAGGTCGTGGCCGGAGGCGCGCGGCTCATGGAGGGCGGCCGGGTGGTGCTGGTCGACGATCTGATGACCACGGGCGCCTCGTTGACGGAGGCGGCGCGGGCACTCAGTGCCGTACACCTGCCGTTCATTCGGGCACGGAGTGAAGGCACGGCGGAAAACGGCACGCCGGAAAGGGGATTCGCACACGCCGCGGCGGCGGTAGTCGCATGTTCTCCGTCGTCGTTCGAAATAAACCGGAACTGACTGAGAACTTGCATCGTTGCAGGTGGTGAGAGGTGAGAACACCCGAACGGAGGTATGTGGCGGTAGCGGGTGCCGACACCCGTCCGAACGAGCTATGTTCGGTTGTGAGGAATGGCGAATGCTACGCCTCAGCGAATGCACGGGTGCGCCTACAGGACAGGAGTTCAGGGCGAATTAACCTCGGGTCGGTGGGGTGGGGATCTTGCCGGCTGGGGAGGAGGAGGTGAAAGTCGCCAAGTCCGAGGCTCCGGCATTCACCGGAGTCTGGTGCAAAGGGAGAAGCTCGACGGCCGAGGAGCCGTTCTGAGCGATCCGGGAACGGAGTTCTGCGTGGACATCGTCGTCAAGGGCCGCAAGACCGAGGTGCCCGAGCGGTTCCGCAAGCACGTGGCCGAGAAGCTGAAGCTGGAGAGAATCCAGAAGCTCGACGGCAAGGTGATCAGCCTCGACGTCGAGGTGTCCAAGGAGCACAACCCGCGGCAGGCCGACAGGTCGGACCGTGTAGAGATCACCCTCCACTCCCGAGGCCCGGTGATCCGGGCGGAAGCGGCAGCAGGCGACCCGTACGCAGCGCTCGACCTCGCCAGCGACAAGCTGGACGCGCGACTGCGCAAGCAGCACGACAAGCGGTACACCCGCCGTGGCAACGGCAGGCTGTCGGCAGCCGAGGTCGCCGACGTGGTGCCGGGCGTCGCACAGCTCAACGGGAACGGCCAGCTGGTGGGCGAGGAGTCCGGCGGGGTGCCCACTACGATGATGGGCTCGATCGAAGTGCAGGGCGAAGGCCCGCTGGTGGTCCGCGAGAAGACGCACCGGGCCGCCCCGATGACCCTCGACCAGGCGCTCTACGAGATGGAGCTCGTCGGTCACGACTTCTACCTGTTCGTCGACTCCGACACCAAGCAGCCGAGTGTCGTCTACCGGCGGCACGCATACGACTACGGCGTCATCCATCTGGAGAGCGACCCGCTCGCCGAGGGCGGCGGCGCCGGTGGTGCCCTCGGCGGCTGACCCACAGCCCCAGCGCCACCTCTACTCTGTCCGTCACGGTGCCCCTGGAGCGCCCCTTGCGCCCCCAGGGGCACCCCCGTGCGACCCCGTGGTGGCCACGGGATCACCGCACTGTCGTCCGGGCATGAAATCATGGCGTGCACGCCAACCGGTGTTTTGAGAGCAGCGGTTGGAGGACCGAACACGAATTCAGGCCACGGCCTTCAGGGGGAGGAACGATGGCGGACAGCTTCGGGCCGGTGCACAGCGGGCGAGAGCCTGATGGCGCGGCCACCCCCGAGGGATCGGATTCGGACAGCGGGGACTCCCGCAAAGAGCCGATCCGGGTCCTCGTGGTGGATGACCATGCCCTCTTCCGACGCGGCCTGGAGATCGTCCTCGCCCAGGAGGAGGACATCCAGGTCGTCGGCGAGGCGGGCGACGGGGCGGAGGCCGTCGACAAAGCCGCCGACCTGCTGCCCGACATCGTGCTGATGGATGTCCGGATGCCCAAGCGCGGCGGAATCGAGGCCTGCACCTCCATCAAGGAAGTCGCTCCAAGCGCGAAGATCATCATGCTGACGATCAGCGACGAGGAGGCCGATCTCTACGAAGCGATCAAGGCGGGCGCGACCGGCTATCTCCTGAAGGAGATCTCCACCGACGAGGTCGCCACCGCGATTCGCGCGGTGGCCGACGGCCAGTCGCAGATCAGCCCGTCGATGGCGTCCAAGCTCCTCACCGAGTTCAAGTCGATGATCCAGCGCACGGACGAGCGCCGACTGGTACCGGCGCCCCGGCTGACCGACCGTGAGCTGGAAGTCCTCAAGCTCGTCGCGACCGGGATGAACAACCGGGACATCGCCAAGGAGTTGTTCATCTCCGAGAACACGGTGAAGAACCACGTGCGCAACATCCTGGAGAAGCTCCAGCTGCACTCCAGGATGGAGGCCGTGGTCTACGCGATGCGGGAGAAGATCCTCGAGATCCGCTGACGCGGGGAAGGATCCGCGGGATCAGGCGAGGGCGGCCGTCAGCGGGGCGATCAGCTCCGGGCGGTCCGCCCGCTCGATCCGCACGGAGTCGCAGCCCACCCATCCGGCCGCCTCGCGCAGCGCCTGCGCCATCGGACCGACCGCCTTGGGGGACTCCAGCGACACCTGCCGGGCCACCAGCGTCCTGCCCTCGCGCGCCGGGTCGACGCGGCCCAGCAGCTTCCCGCCCGCCAGCAGCGGCATGGCGAAGTAGCCGTGCACGCGCTTCTGCTTCGGCACGTACGCCTCCAGGCGGTGGGCGAAGCCGAAGATCCGCTCCGTGCGCGCCCGCTCCCAGATCAGCGAGTCGAACGGCGACAGCAGCGTCGTACGGTGCCGGCCGCGCGGCTCCGTCGCCAGCGCCGCGGGATCGGCCCAGGCCGGCTTGGCCCAGCCCGCCACCGTCACCGGCACGAGCCCGGAAGCCTCCACCACGGCGTCGAACGCCTCGCCCTTGATCCGGTGGTAGTCGGCGATGTCGGCGCGCGTGCCCACACCCAGCGCCTCGCCCGCCTGCCGCACCAGCCGCCGCAGACACTCCGTGTCGTCCAGGTCGACCTGGAGCAGGGCGTCCGGGATCGCCCGCTCGGCCAGGTCGTAGACCCGCTTCCAGCCGCGCCGCTCGGTGCAGACCACCTCGCCGTACATCAGCGCCCGCTCGACGGCGATCTTCGACTCGGACCAGTCCCACCACTCGCCCTTGTTCTTCGCGCCGCCGAGCTCCGTCGCGGTCTGCGGGCCCCCCGTACGCAGCTGCTTGATCACGGCGTCGTACGCGCCGTCGGGCAGATCGTGGTGCCACTGCGGACGGGAGCGGTAGGCACGGCGCCGGAAGGCGAAGAGCGGCCACTCCTCGACCGGCAGGATGCAGGCCGCATGCGACCAGTACTCGAAGGCATGCCCCTCGGTCCAGTACGCGTCCTCGACCGTCGTGCGGCCCACCGCGCCCAGGCGCGCGTACGGGATCAGCTCGTGCGAGCGGGCCAGGACGGAGATCGTGTCGAGCTGGACCTGGCCCAGGTGCCGCAGCACGCCCCGCACCCCCGCGCGGCGGTCGGGTGCGCCCAGGAACCCCTGGGCGCGCAGGGCGATCCGGCGGGCCTCGTCCGCGGACAGTTCGGCAACAGGCAGCGGCGCAGTCGTCATGATCCGCAGCCTAGAGGCCGGCACTGACAGTCATCCCAGGGTCTGGGAAGTCGCCGCCGGATACGGCAGGGCGCACGGCAGGCCGAGGTCGGACGGGAGCAGCGCGCCGACCCAGGCGTCCCGCAGCACTCCGTTGTTCGGCAGCGCGGCACGCAACACACCCTCGACCGCGAAACCGGCCTTCTCCGCGGTCGCCCGCGAGCCCGCGTTGCCGACCTCGGCGCGCCACTCCAGGCGCGTGCAGCGAAGCTCCGTGAAGGCCCAGCCGGCCAGTGCGAGGACGGCCTCCGTCATATAGCCGCGGCCCCGGTGCTCCTTGGCCGTCCAGAAGCCGACCTCCCACGTGCCCGA
Source organism: Streptomyces sp. NPDC059567 (assembly GCF_042735655.1). Lineage (NCBI taxonomy): Bacteria > Bacillati > Actinomycetota > Actinomycetes > Kitasatosporales > Streptomycetaceae > Streptomyces > Streptomyces sp. NPDC059567. The sequence goes on from NZ_JBHWBS010000064.1 coordinate 15,447, forward strand.
GCGCGGATGGTGCAGGGCGACGGCGGCGAGGATCGGGCCGCCCTCCCGGGGCCGTACGGCGAAGCTGTACTCGGTGTCGTCGCGCCAGCCGTCGGGGACGACACGGTTCAGGAAGAACTCGGCGTCCTGACGCCCGTAGGGCGAGGGGACGGTCGTCCAGCGCTGGATCTCGGGGTCCTGGCAGATCGTGTGGACCTCGTCGGCGTCCTCCGGCGCGAACCTGCCGAGGGCCAGACGTTCCGTGATCAGTGTCTTCGGCTCCATGACGGAATTCTGGTGAGCGGAGCGTCGCGAAGCGAACACTTTTCGGACCCTGCGGCACCTTCGGCGCGTCTCGCGCGTTCTCATTCCGGGCAGCGGTGACGCTCCGGCCCTTCGGGCCTCCCGGCGCGGCGGCGGTCTCGCTTACGATGGCCGTTGCGGTGGGGACCACCTGCCGTGCCCGCGCCCGAGTCCATCACAAGACCCAGTGCCAGGCCCGACCGGCAAGGAGACCAGCCTCAGTGTCCGTCTTCAACAAGCTCATGCGTGCAGGCGAAGGCAAGATCCTGCGCAAACTGCACCGCATCGCGGACCAGGTCAACTCCATCGAAGAGGACTTCGTCAACCTCTCCGACGCCGAGTTGCGGGGGCTCACCGAGGAGTACAAGCAGCGGTACGCCGACGGTGAGAGCCTCGACGACCTGCTCCCCGAGGCCTTCGCGACCGTCCGCGAGGCCGCCAAGCGCGTCCTCGGCCAGCGCCACTACGACGTCCAGCTGATGGGCGGCGCCGCCCTGCACCTCGGCTACGTGGCCGAGATGAAGACCGGTGAGGGCAAGACCCTCGTCGGCACGCTCCCGGCGTACCTGAACGCGCTGTCCGGCAAGGGCGTGCACCTGATCACGGTGAACGACTACCTGGCCGAGCGCGACTCCGAGATGATGGGTCGCGTCCACAAGTTCCTGGGCCTCGAGGTCGGCTGCATCCTCGCCAACATGACCCCGGCCCAGCGTCGCGAGCAGTACGCCTGCGACATCACGTACGGCACGAACAACGAATTCGGCTTCGACTACCTGCGCGACAACATGGCGTGGTCCAAGGACGAGCTCGTCCAGCGCGGCCACAACTTCGCCTGTGTCGACGAGGTCGACTCGATCCTCGTCGACGAGGCCCGTACGCCGCTGATCATCTCCGGCCCGGCCGACCAGGCCACCAAGTGGTACGGCGACTTCGCCAAGCTGGTCACCCGCCTCACCAAGGGTGAGGCCGGAAACCCGCTCAAGGGCATCGAGGAGACCGGCGACTACGAGGTCGACGAGAAGAAGCGCACCGTCGGCATCCACGAGTCCGGCGTCGCCAAGGTCGAGGACTGGCTGGGCATCGACAACCTCTACGAGTCGGTGAACACCCCGCTCGTCGGGTACCTGAACAACGCCATCAAGGCCAAGGAACTGTTCAAGAAGGACAAGGACTACGTCGTCATCGACGGCGAAGTCATGATCGTCGACGAGCACACCGGCCGTATCCTCGCCGGCCGCCGCTACAACGAGGGCATGCACCAGGCGATCGAGGCGAAGGAAGGGGTGGACATCAAGGACGAGAACCAGACCCTCGCCACGATCACCCTGCAGAACTTCTTCCGCCTCTACGACAAGCTCTCCGGCATGACCGGTACGGCCATGACCGAGGCGGCCGAGTTCCACCAGATCTACAAGCTCGGCGTCGTCCCGATCCCGACGAACAGGCCCATGGTCCGCAAGGACCAGTCGGACCTGATCTACCGGACCGAGGTCGCCAAGTTCGCCGCCGTCGTCGACGACATCGCGGAGAAGCACGAGAAGGGCCAGCCGATCCTCGTCGGTACGACGTCGGTCGAGAAGTCCGAGTACCTCTCCCAGCAGCTCTCCAAGCGCGGCATCCAGCACGAGGTGCTCAACGCCAAGCAGCACGACCGTGAGGCGACGATCGTCGCCCAGGCCGGCCGCAAGGGCGCCGTCACCGTCGCCACGAACATGGCCGGCCGAGGCACCGACATCAAGCTCGGCGGCAACCCGGACGACCTGGCCGAGGCCGAGCTGCGCCAGGCGGGCCTGGACCCGGTCGAGCACGTCGAGGAGTGGGCCGCGGCCCTCCCGGCCGCCCTGGAGCGTGCCGAGGCTGCCGTGAAGGCGGAGTTCGAGGAGGTCAAGGAGCTCGGCGGGCTGTACGTGCTGGGCACCGAGCGCCACGAGTCCCGCCGGATCGACAACCAGCTGCGCGGTCGTTCCGGCCGCCAGGGCGACCCGGGCGAGTCCCGCTTCTACCTCTCCCTCGGCGACGACCTGATGCGCCTGTTCAAGGCCCAGATGGTCGAGCGCGTCATGGCCATGGCCAACGTGCCGGACGACGTGCCGATCGAGAACAAGATGGTGACCCGCGCGATCGCCTCCGCGCAGTCCCAGGTCGAGACCCAGAACTTCGAGACGCGCAAGAACGTCCTGAAGTACGACGAGGTCCTCAACCGGCAGCGTGAGGTCATCTACGGCGAGCGCCGCCGCGTCCTGGAGGGCGAGGACCTGCACGAGCAGATCCAGCACTTCATGGACGACACGATCGACGACTACATCCGCCAGGAGACCGCCGAGGGCTTCGCGGAGGAGTGGGACCTCGACCGGCTGTGGACCGCGTTCAAGCAGCTCTACCCGGTGAAGGTCACCGTGGACGAGCTGGAGGAGGCGGCCGGCGACCGCGCGGGCATCACCGCCGAGTTCATCGCCGAGTCCGTCAAGGACGACATCCACGAGCAGTACGCCGCCCGCGAGAAGTCGCTCGGCTCGGACATCATGCGTGAGCTGGAGCGGCGCGTGGTCCTCTCCGTGCTCGACCGCAAGTGGCGCGAGCACCTCTACGAGATGGACTACCTCCAGGAGGGCATCGGCCTGCGCGCCATGGCACAGAAGGACCCGCTGGTCGAGTACCAGCGCGAGGGCTTCGACATGTTCACCGCCATGATGGAGGGCATCAAGGAGGAGTCCGTCGGCTACCTGTTCAACCTGGAGGTCCAGGTCGAGCAGCAGGTCGAGGAGGTCCCGGTGAAGGACGCGGCTCCCTCGCTCACCAAGGAGGACGCCGTGCCGGCGCCCGCCGGGCGACCGGAGATCCGCGCCAAGGGGCTCGACGCCCCGCAGCGGCCGGACCGGCTGCACTTCACCGCGCCCAAGGTGGACGGCGACGGCAGTGTCGTCGAGGGCGACTTCGTGAGCGAGGACGCCTCGGCCGGCGGTGACGGTCTGACGCGGGCGGAGCGTCGCAAGGCGCAGAAGAGCAGCGGCGGGCGTCGCCGCAAGAAGTAGCCCCCAGCGGGGAGGAGGGGCCGGGCACCTGATGAGGGTGGCCGGCCCCTCCGCCATGTCCGGCCGGTCATGGCGGGTCATGGCCGGGCCTGGGCGGGCACGCGGGGTTCGACGGGCGCGGGCGACCGGGTCTCCACGCGCGCGTGGAGACCGTCCAGCTCGACGGCGGCGCAGCGCCACCGACGGTCGGCGCCGCGTTCCAGACGGAAGGCCATGGCCCTGATCCGTTCGCCGGTGGCGACGGTCGCACAGACCTCGACGGCATCCGTCCTGGGCGGGTGGAAGCGGCAGGTACGGAGCACGGGGCGGGCGCCCAGGGACCTGAAGGGGGTTTCCGGGGCGAGCTGGACGAGCTGTTCGTACGCCTCTCCGACCGTCATGCCGAGCATCCAGTGGACGGGCCGCTCGCCGCTGAGGACGGCGAGAAGGCGCTCGGCGAAGAGAGCATGCGGTGGGAGCGCGCGAGGCCGCGTACGGACGCGTGAGGGGGCTTCGGGGCGGGATCCGGCGGAGCCGCGGGGGCCGGTGCCGGCGGGGCCGCGGGGCGCGGTGCGGGGGCGAGGAGTACGTGGACGAGTCGTCGCCGCGGGGGTGAGCGAGGGAGCCGGCTCGGACGGGGTCGGCGGCGTGGTGGTGCGCGTCGTGGTGATGGCGTCCATGGGCGGATCCCCGTTCCGTACGGCCTCGGTGGTCTACCGGGCGGTAACTTCTGTTGGGGATCTTGTACGGGGGTGCTCGACGCCCCCGCAAGGCTCCGTGACGGCCCGCGCGGCCGTTCCGCAGCTTCACCTATCAGAGTGACGGGAAGGTCCTCCCGGTCTGTCGGCGCAAGGGTGGGGGATCCCTCGGGTGGACCCGAGAGACGGCGGCCTGGGGACCCCGAAGGGGGACTCCGCACGTATCCTGAGGGCGTTTCCGACTACGAAAGCGGCCAGCCATGCGCGTGTACGTCCCCCTGACCCTCGCCGGTCTCGCACAGGCGCACAAGGCGGGCGAGCTGGGCCCGGGTCCGCTGACCGCGTACGCCGTGACCCCAGCCCTGCGCGAGTGGTACGTCTCCGACGACATCGAGGAGCTGGAGTACGCCGCGCTCAGCCGGGCCGCGTCCGCGTCCCTGCGGCTGCTCGCCGGGGACCCCTCGGCGGCACGGCGCCGGATCGTCGTCGCCGTCGACGTGCCGGACAAGGAGGCGGTGGTCGACCCCGACCGTGGCCTGGACGCCTCCTCGCTGGGTGAGGTCCGTATCGCCGGAGCCGTACCGCTGGCGAAGGCGGCGGCCGTGCACGCCGACGCGGACGACGCCGAGGCGGACGTCTCGGCGGCCGCGGACGCGCTGGGGGCGGCGGACCAGGGTGACGACGACGCCCAGTTCACGGTGGACGGCGCCGAGGACCACGAGCTGCTCTGGTTCGGGGTGCAGGAGATTCCGGGGCTGCTGGGCTGACGGACGTCGCCCTGTCGGCGGGTGCCGGTACCGTCTTCGCATGGGGAAGCACGGAAAGCACCTGGTCTGGGACTGGAACGGCACGCTGCTCGACGACATCGACGCGGTCATCGGGGCGACGAACGCCGCCTTCGCCGAGCTGGGCCTGGAGCCGATCACGCTCGCGCGCTACCGGGACCTGTACACGGTGCCGGTGCCGAAGTTCTACGAACGGCTGATGGGGCGGCTGCCCACGGACGCCGAGTGGGAGCTGATGGACGGCGCGTTCCACCGCCACTACTGGCAGCGGGCCGAGGACTGTGGGCTGACGGCCGGGGCGGCGGAGCTGCTGGCCGCGCGGCAGGCGTCCGGTTTCACGCAGTCGCTGCTCTCCCTGGCTCCGCATGCCGAGCTGATACCGCTGGTGCGGAGGCACGGGATCGAGGAGCGGTTCGTGCGGGTGGACGGGCGCACCGGGTCGTCGATGGAGGGGAAGTCGGCGCACATGGTCCGCCACCTGGAGGCGCTCGGCGGTGTCGATCCGGTACGGATCGTGGTGATCGGGGACGCCGCCGACGACGCGCGGGCGGCGGCGCACGTGGGGGCGCGTGCCGTTCTGTACACCGGGGGGTCGCACAGCAGGGCGTCGCTGGAGGCGGTGGGAGTGCCCGTGGTCGACTCGCTCGCGGAGGCGGTCGCCGTGGCGGAGGAGCTGGTCTAGAGGAGCTCCTCCGGAGGGGCTGGTCCAGGGGCGGAGCCGGTCGGGACGCGAGCCTGGGACTGCGTCGGCCGTGCCGTCAAGTCCCAGGTTCGACCAATCAGGCGCCGGACGCTGTCCACAGTGTCAAAGTTCCACCCCGGGTTTTGTACACATACGGACCATGACGACTCCCCAGGTGGGACCGGTAGGCTCGGCACTGCTGACGGAAGGTCACACGGCTCAACGGGCACACGCCCAGGGCGTGTTGATCGGAGAAGGCCGATAACGACCCGGTCGTTTCTCACGCCGGGCGAGAATCCTGTCGCGGATGCGGAGCGCATCCGACAGCCCCTGAACGTGGCGAAGGGAGATCCGGAGAAGGCCCTAGCTTGCCGGCCGGCCTCTCCCGCGGATCTCCCCTCGCGCGCCGACGGGGCACCCCCTGTTGCGAGGAGAGTGGTTCCCTTGGCGTCTCACGACGGTATCTCAGGCAAGGCCCCGGGCGGCAGCCGTGCGCTGGCGTGGTTCACGGCCTGCGTGGGCCTGCTGGCGCTGGTCGTCGCGGCGGTCCTGGCCGTGGGCGGGCATGGCGAGGCGGCTGTGGCCGTGGGCGCGGTCGGCGTTGCCGTCGCCGGTGGTGGCGGGCTGCGGGTGACGGTGAACGTCCGCCGGTGAGCGAGGGCGGAGCAGGCGCGCGGAAGGGGCCGAAGACCGGCCCCGCCCGCGCGGTCGCCCCGCGTGCCAGCCCGCCGCATGCCAGCCCGCCGCGTCGAGCCCGCCGCGTCGAGCCCGGTGGGTCAGTCCGCAGCCCCGAGCCCGGCGTGCCAGTCCGCCGCGCCCACCTTGGGCGGGTCTAACCGCCCCGCCTGGCTCGGGCGCGGGTCGAATCGCCCCGCCTGGCTCGTGCGGGGCGACCCGCCCCGCCTGGCTCGGGCGGGGCGACCCGCCCCGCCGCTCCCCGCGTGTCAGCCCGCCGCGCGCAGGATCTTCAGGAATTCGCGCATCCAGGCCGGGTGGTCCGGCCAGACCCTGGAGGAGACCAGGGTGCCGTCCACCACCGCCTCCGTGTCCTGGAAGCCGGCGCCCGCCGCCTGCATGTCGAGTTCCAGGGCCGGGTACGCCGTGACCCTGCGGCCCTCCAGGCCGCCGATCGCCGCCGTCAGGAGCGGGCCGTGGCAGATCTGGGCCACCGGCTTGTCCGCGTCGAAGAACGACTTGAGGATCTTGCGGAGCTCCGGGTCGTTGCGGAGGTACTCCGGGGCCCTGCCGCCCGGGATCACGACCGCGATGTAGTCGCCCGGATCCACTTCCGAGAACGCCAGGTCGGCGGGCCAGCTGTAGCCCGGCTTCTCGGTGTACGTGTCGTAGCCCGGCTCGAAGTCGTGCACCACGAACCGCAGCTGCTTGCGCGCCGGAGCGGCGATGTGGACCTCGTACCCCTCTTCGAGAAGACGCTGGTACGGGTACATGACCTCCAGCGATTCCGCCGCGTCCCCGGTCACGATCAAGATCTTCGCCATGATGACTCCCAGATCGGTGGGTACCCCGCGTCCACGTTGCCCGCGGCGCCCCGCTTTGCCAAGAGGACATGTGTCGCTGTCCATAACGTCAAACTTCCACCCCCTCTTTTGTACACATACGGACCATGACGACTCCGGGGTGGAGAGCGATAGGCTTTTCCCGTGATCAGCGCGATACGCCGAGGGGGCAGCGAAGCCCCCGGCTCTCGCCCGGTCCGCTACCGCGGCCGGGCCGACATGGCGTTCGCTGATCCCTTCCGTCCGGGCCTCCCGCCGACAATGGCCGATATCGGCTCGGACATCTCTCATCACGACATAACGTCGACCTCGACCGGTAACCCCGCGTCGTGGCGTTGTGTCGTTTCTTCCACCTACGTCACGCAACGGCGCGCGACAGGAGCCAGAGGACATGCAGACCAAGCTGGACGAAGCCAAGGCCGAGCTGCTCGCACGGGCCGCCCGGGTAGCTGAGACCGGTCCGGTCGGGGGGCAACTTCCGACGGGGCCCGAGAAGGGAAAGCGCCCGGACAGGGACACCCTGCTCGACTACCTCCAGCGCTACTACCTGCACACCGCGCCCGAGGACCTCACCGACCGAGACCCGGTGGACGTCTTCGGCGCCGCTCTCTCGCACTACCGGCTCGCGGAGAACCGCCCCCAGGGCACCGCGAACGTCCGCGTCCACACCCCGACGGTCGAGGAGAACGGCTGGACCTGCAGCCACTCCGTCGTCGAGGTCGTCACCGACGACATGCCCTTCCTCGTCGACTCGGTCACCAACGAGCTCTCCCGCCAGGGCCGCGGCATCCACGTCGTGATCCACCCGCAGGTCCGCGTCCGCCGCGACCTGACCGGCAAGCTCATCGAGGTCCTGGCCGGCGAGGCGAAGGGCGAGCAGGCCCACGACGTCCTCACCGAGTCATGGATCCACGTCGAGATCGACCGCGAGACCGACCGCGCCGACCTCAAGCAGATCACCACCGACCTGCTGCGCGTCCTGTCCGACGTCCGCGAGACCGTCGAGGACTGGGAGAAGATGCGCGAGACCGCGCTGCGCATCGCCGAGAACCTGCCCGACGAGCCCACCGCCGACGATCTGCGTCCCACCGAGGTCGAAGAGGCCCGCGAGCTGCTGCGCTGGCTCTCGGACGACCACTTCACCTTCCTCGGCTACCGCGAGTACGAGCTGGTCAACGGAGACGCGCTGGCCGCCATCCCCGGCACGGGCCTCGGAATCCTGCGCTCCGACCCGCACCACGGCGGCGAGGACGACCACCACGCCCCCGTCTCGCCGTCCTTCAGCCGGCTGCCGGCCGACGCCCGCGCCAAGGCGCGCGAGCACAAGCTGCTGATCCTGACCAAGGCGAACAGCCGCGCCACCGTGCACCGCCCCTCGTACCTCGACTACGTGGGCGTGAAGAAGTTCGACGCCCAGGGCAACGTCATCGGGGAGCGCCGCTTCCTGGGCCTGTTCTCCTCCGCCGCGTACACCGAGTCCGTCCGTCGCGTCCCGGTCATCAAGCGCAAGGTCCAGGAGGTCCTGGAGGGCGCCGGCTTCTCGCCCAACAGCCATGACGGCCGCGACCTGCTCCAGATCCTGGAGACGTACCCCCGCGACGAGCTCTTCCAGACCCCGGTCGACGAGCTGCGCTCCATCGTCACCTCCGTCCTCTACCTGCAGGAACGCCGCCGGCTGCGGCTCTACCTGCGCCAGGACGAGTACGGGCGCTACTACTCCGCCCTCGTCTACCTGCCGCGCGACCGCTTCAACACCACCGTCCGCGAGCGCCTGACCGGCATCCTCATGGAGGAGCTCGACGGCACCAACGTCGACTTCACCGCGTGGAACACCGAGTCGATCCTCTCCCGCCTCCACTTCGTCGTCCGCGTCGAGCCCGGCACCGAGCTGGCCCAGCTCTCCGACGCCGACAAGGAGCGCATCGAGGCGCGGCTCGTCGAGGCCGCCCGCTCCTGGGCCGACGGCTTCGCCGAGGCCCTCAACGCCGAGTGCGGCGAGGAGCGCGCCGCCGAGCTGCTGCGCCGTTACGGCAACGCCTTCCCCGAGGGGTACAAGGCCGACCACTCGCCGCGCTCCGCCGTGGCCGACCTGGTCCACCTGGAGCAGCTGACCAGCACCGGCAAGGAGTTCGCGCTCTCGCTGTACGAGCCGGTCGGAGCCCGTCCCGGCGAGCGCCGCTTCAAGATCTACAAGTCCGGCGACCAGATCTCCCTCTCCGCCGTGCTCCCGGTGCTCAACCGGCTCGGCGTCGAGGTCATCGACGAGCGTCCGTACGAGCTGCGCTGCGCCGACCGTACGCACGCCTGGGTCTACGACTTCGGCATGCGGATGCCCGCCCCGACCGCAAACGGCGCCTCCTTCAGCGACGACGCCCGCGAGCGGTTCCAGGAGGCGTTCGCCGCCACCTGGACCGGACAGGCCGAGAACGACGGCTTCAACTCGCTGGTCCTGAGCGCCGGGCTGAGCTGGCGGCAGGCGATGGTGCTGCGCGCCTACGCGAAGTACCTGCGCCAGGCCGGTTCGACGTTCAGCCAGGACTACATGGAGGACACCCTCCGCAACAACGTCCACACCACCCGGCTGCTCGTCTCGCTCTTCGAGGCCCGGATGTCGCCGGAGCGCCAGCGCGCCGGCATCGAGCTGATCGACGCGCTGCTCGAGGAGCTGGACGCCGCCCTGGACCAGGTCGCGAGCCTGGACGAGGACCGCATCCTGCGCTCGTTCCTCACCGTCATCAAGGCGACCCTGCGGACGAACTTCTTCCAGAACTCGACGGACGGCGTCCCGCACGCCTACGTGTCGATGAAGTTCGACCCGCAGGCCATCCCCGACCTCCCCGCGCCCCGCCCGGCGTTCGAGATCTGGGTGTACTCGCCGCGCGTCGAGGGCGTCCACCTGCGCTTCGGCAAGGTCGCCCGAGGGGGTCTGCGCTGGTCCGACCGGCGTGAGGACTTCCGTACCGAGATCCTCGGCCTGGTCAAGGCGCAGATGGTGAAGAACACCGTCATCGTGCCCGTCGGCGCCAAGGGCGGCTTCGTCGCCAAGCAGCTCCCGGACCCGTCCGTGGACCGCGACGCCTGGCTGGCCGAGGGCATCGCGAGCTACAAGACCTTCATCTCGGCGCTGCTCGACATCACCGACAACCTGGTCGCCGGCGAGGTCGTGCCCCCGGTCGACGTGGTCCGCCACGACGAGGACGACACCTACCTCGTCGTCGCCGCCGACAAGGGCACCGCGACCTTCTCCGACATCGCCAACGAGGTCGCCGTCTCCTACGGCTTCTGGCTCGGCGACGCCTTCGCCTCCGGCGGCTCGGCGGGCTACGACCACAAGGGCATGGGCATCACCGCCCGCGGAGCCTGGGAGTCCGTGAAGCGGCACTTCCGGGAGCTCGGCCACGACACCCAGACCGAGGACTTCACCGTCGTCGGCGTCGGCGACATGTCCGGCGACGTCTTCGGCAACGGAATGCTGCTCTCCGAGCACATCCGCCTGGTCGCGGCCTTCGACCACCGCCACATCTTCATCGACCCGACCCCGGACGCGGCCGTCTCGTACGCCGAGCGGCGCCGTCTTTTCGAGCTGCCCCGCAGCTCCTGGGCCGACTACGACACCGAGCTCCTCTCCGTGGGCGGCGGCATCCACCCCCGTACCGCCAAGTCGATCCCGGTCAACGCGCAGATGCGGGCGGCCCTCGGCATCGAGGCAGGCGTCACCAAGCTGACCCCGGCCGAGCTGATGCAGACGATCCTCCACTCGCCCGTCGACCTGCTGTGGAACGGCGGCATCGGTACGTACGTCAAGTCGTCCGCCGAGTCGAACGCCGACGTCGGCGACAAGGCGAACGACGCCATCCGCGTCAACGGCGAGGCCCTCCGGGTCAAGGTCGTCGGAGAGGGCGGCAACCTCGGTCTGACCCAGCTCGGCCGCATCGAGTTCGCCCGCAAGGGCGGCCCCGACGGCGAGGGCGGCAAGGTCAACACCGACGCCATCGACAACAGCGCCGGTGTCGACACCTCCGACCACGAGGTCAACATCAAGATCCTGCTCAACGGGCTCGTCACCGAAGGCGACATGACCGTGAAGCAGCGCAACAAGATCCTCGCCGAGATGACCGACGAGGTCGGCTCGCTCGTCCTGCGCAACAACTACGCGCAGAACGTCGCCCTCGCCAACGCGGTGGCGCAGTCGCCGTCCCTCCTCCACGCCCACCAGCGGTTCATGCGCCGCCTGGGCCGGGACGGCGCCCTGGACCGCTCGCTGGAGTTCCTGCCGCACGACCGGCAGGTCCGCGAGCTGCTCAACAACGCCAAGGGCCTGAGCCAGCCCGAGCTCGCCGTCCTCCTCGCGTACACCAAGATCACGGTGGCCGACGAGCTGATCGGCACCGAGCTGCCGGACGACCCGTACCTGCGCGGTCTGCTCCACGCGTACTTCCCGACGCAGCTGCGCGAGAAGTTCGCCGAGGCGGTCGACGGCCACCCGCTGCGCCGGGAGATCGTCACCACGGTGCTGGTCAACGACACCGTCAACACCGGTGGCTCGACCTTCCTGCACCGCCTCCGCGAGGAGACCGGCGCGTCGATCGAGGAGATCGTCCGCGCGCAGACCGCCGCCCGCGCCATCTTCCGGCTCGGCGAGGTCTGGGACGCCGTCGAGGCGCTCGACAACCGGGTCCCGGCCGATGTCCAGACCCGGATGCGGCTGCACTCCCGCCGTCTCGTCGAGCGCGGTACGCGCTGGCTGCTCGGCAACCGGCCGCAGCCGCTCCAGCTCGCCGAGACGATCGACTTCTTCGGCGAGCGTGTGGAGCAGGTCTGGGCCGAGCTGCCGCAGCTGCTGCGCGGCGCGGACCTGGAGTGGTACCAGTCGATCCTGGAGGAGCTGACCGAGGTCGGCGTGCCGGAGGAGCTCGCCCTGCGGGTCGCCGGCTTCTCCTCCGCCTTCCCGACGCTCGACATCGTCGCGATCGCGGACCGCACGGCCAAGGACCCGATGGCGGTCGCCGAGGTCTACTACGACCTGGCCGACCGGCTGCGGATCACCCAGCTCATGGACCGGATCATCGAACTGCCGCGCGCCGACCGGTGGCAGTCGATGGCCCGCGCCTCCATCCGCGAGGACCTGTTCGCCGCGCACGCCGCACTCACCGCGGACGTGCTCTCGGCGGGCAACGGCACCTCGACCCCGGAGGAGCGGTTCAAGGCCTGGGAGCAGAAGAACGCGGCGATCCTCGGCCGGGCGCGCACCACGCTGGAGGAGATCCAGGGCTCGGAGACCTTCGACCTGGCGAACCTGTCGGTGGCGATGCGGACCATGCGCCAGCTGCTGCGCGCGCACAGCTAGTCGGTACGTATGAGGGGCCCCGCCGGTATCCGTACCGGCGGGGCCCTCGTCATGGCGCGACGGTGACGGTCGAGGTCCACAGGCGCCGCGCCGCCAGCAGGGCCGCCGCGAGCAGCAGCCCGTTGCGGACCACCAGGACGGCCACGCCCGGCCAGGAGCCGGCCAGCACGTCCTCGTAGAGGACCGGGTACGCGAGGGAGCTCAGCGCGGCCGCCGGCAGGAGCAGCAGCGCCACCGGTCGCATCACGGTCCGCCGCGAGGTCAGGCAGACGGCGCTCAGACCGAGCAGCCAGATCATGTACTGCGGGCTGATCACCCGGCTGGTGACGGTGAAGAGCAGGACCGCGGCGAGCGCCGCGTCGAGCGGGGTCGCCTCGTTCCAGCCGCGGGCGCAGAGCCGCCACAGCAGCAGCCAGACGAAGGCGAGGACCGTCAGCAGCAGTGCGAGCCGGCCCACGCTGGAGACGTACGGGCCGACGTACTCGAAGGCGCCGTAGCGGTACTGGACGGTGCCCGGCCACACGCCCGCCGCCCTGGCCAGCGCGAGCGCGGTGCCGCCCAGCGACTCGATCTGGACGCCACGGTTGCCCTGCGGGCGCAGGAATCCGAGCGAGTTCGAGAAGAGGAGGGCCAGGGTGGCGAGGAGGGCCGCGGCGGTGGTGGCGGCGGCGATCCAGGCGTCGCGGGTGGTGCGGCCCCGGGGAGTGCCGATCAGGGTGAGCACCGGCCACACCTTCACCAGCGTGCCGAGCGCGGCGAGCGCCCCGCCGAGCCAGTGCGCGGCGGCCGGGCGGGACTTCAGCGCGAGCAGGGCGAGGACGGCGAGGGCGGTGACCTGGACGTCGTACCGGGCCAGGGGGATGTGCAGCAGCAGCGGGAGCCCGCCGACCCAGATCCAGGCGCCGTTCGTGACCCGGTCGCTGTCGGCCCGGGCGAGGGCCAGGGTGATCGCGGCGTCGGCGAGGAGGGTGAGGGCGACGAAGGCCTGGAAGTAGGTGAGCCAGGGCAGCACCCCCGGGGACATGATCACCAGGCCCGCGCCGGGCGGGTACTGCCAGGTGATGTCGTTCACCGGGAACGTCCCGTGGGAGAACTCCCGGTACCAGTGCTGGTAGAGGACGTGCACCTCGCGGCCGACGCCGCCGATGCCCAGGGTGTCGCGCAGCAGGAGCAGCGCCATGCCTGCGCGGGTGACGACCCAGACGACGGCGAGGGCGAGGGCGGTGCCCCGGCCGACGTTGACGAACGTGGCCGAGGTGAAAGTGTCCGAGTCGAAGGGGGAGCCGGTGAGGCCGGGCGGCGCGGCGGCACAGGTGTGCGTGTCGCCCGGTCCGGGCTCCTGCTCGGGAGTGTGGTTGCGATCCGTCGTCATCGAACCGCACTCTATTGGGGTTTGGGTGGTTTGCCCCTGTTTTGTCAGCCCTTCTTGGTGAACGCCTCGTAGGCCGCCACGACCTCCTTGGCCGGTCCGTCCATCCGCAGGGTGCCCGCCTCCAGCCACAGCGCGCGGTCGCAGGTCTCGGTGATGGTGGAGTTGGAGTGGGAGACGAGGAAGACGGTGCCCGCCTCGGCGCGCAGCTCGTCGATGCGCTGCTGGCTGCGGCGGCGGAACTTCGCGTCGCCGGTGGAGAGCGCCTCGTCGATGAGCAGCACGTCGTGGCTCTTCGCCGCCGCGATGGAGAAGCGGAGGCGGGCGCCCATGCCGGAGGAGTACGTCCGCATGGGCAGCGAGATGAAGTCGCCCTTCTCGTTGATCCCGGAGAAGTCCACGATGTCGTCGTAGCGGGCGTCGACCTCCGCGCGGGTCATGCCCATCGCGAGTCCGCCGAGGATCACGTTGCGCTCGCCGGTCAGATCGTTCATCAGGGCCGCGTTGACTCCGAGGAGCGAGGGCTGGCCGCGGGTGTAGATCCTGCCCTCGTTGACGGGCAGCAGACCGGCCACCGCCTTCAGGAGGGTGGACTTGCCCGATCCGTTCGAACCGATCAGGCCAATCGCCTCGCCCCGGTACGCGACGAAGCTGACGCCCTTGACCGCATGCACCTTGCGGGCGCCGGGCGTGGCGCGCTTGGAGAAGATCCGGCTGAGCGCGGCGGTCGCGCTGCCCTTGCCGGTACGGGCGCCGTTGACGGTGTACGTGATGTGGACGCCGTCGGCGACGACGGTGGGGATGCGCTCCGGGGCCGCGGCCTGGGCGTGGGCCGCGGCCGGGGTCTGGCCTGGGGCCTGGCCCTGGGTGGGGGCCGGTGTCGGTGCCGGTACGGGGGTCTGCGTCAGGGTCTGCTCAGCCACGGCCGTAGGTCTCCTCTGCCTTCCAGAAGTAGATGAATCCGCCGACGAAGGCCACCAGCGCCCAGCCGGCGGCGAGCGCCCAGACGTGCGGCGGCAGCTGGTCGGCGGTGTAGCTCTCGATGAGCGCGAAGCGCATCAGGTCGATGTAGACGGCCGCCGGATTGCCCTGGAGGACCGCGATCGCCGCGTCCGGGAGCCGGCCGCTCGCCGCCAGATGCTGGATGGACCACATGGCGCCGGAGACGTACATCCATGTCCGCAGCAGGAACGGCATCAGCTGGGCGATGTCAGGGGTGCGGGCGGCCAGGCGGGCCATGGCGAGCGCGACCCCGGAGTTGAACAGCGCCTGGAACAGCAGCGCGGGGACGGCCAGGAACCAGCTCCAGCGCGGGAACTCGCCGAAGCAGAACAGGATCGCCACCAGCACGCCGAGCGAGAGCAGCAGCTGCTGGAGCTGCTGGAGCGCGAGGGCGAGCGGGAGGCCGGCACGGGGGAAGTGCAGGGCACGGACGAGGCCGAGGTTCCCGCTGATCGCCCGGGTGCCGGTCATGATCGACTGTGAGGTGAAGGTCCAGACGAAGATGCCCGTGATCAGGAACGGGACGTAGTCCGGGATGTCCTTCTGGACGTTCATCAGGACACCGAAGATCAGGTAGTACACCGCCGCGTTGAGTAGCGGGGTCACCACCTGCCAGACCTGGCCGAGCTTCGCCTGGCTGTACTGCGCGGTGAGCCGGGCGGTCGCGAACGCCCCGATGAAGTCGCGCCGCGACCAGAGCTGCCGGACGTACGCGGGGAGGGTGGGGCGGGCGCCGCTGACGGACAGGCCGTGGCGCCGGGCGAGGGCGCGCAGGTCCTGCGGGGCGTGGGGGCTGGGTTTCGTGAGCGTCCCGGTGGTCACGAGCTCGCTTTCGGCGCGGGTGCAGGGCATCGCTGGCGATGGAACGGGTCCGTATCGTCGCTACGGGGAGAGTAGGACGCTCCGTCGTCGCAACGCAACCGTCTCGTCGTGACGTGACCGTTCGCCGTTGGTTAGGATCCCGTTCATGACGACACCCTCCGGATCCCCTCGCCGCGCCCCCGCGGGAGCCGCCGTTCTCCGCGAGGACGTCACGGAGGCCATTCGCATGGCCGTCTTCGAGGAGCTGGCCGCCGTCGGATTCGCCCGTATGTCCATCGAGGGCATCGCGCGCCGCGCGGGCGTCGGCAAGACCGCCGTCTACCGCCGCTGGAAGTCCAAGCTCTCGCTCGTCCTCGACCTCGTCGGCGCCTTCGCCACGCAGGGGCTGCCGGCTCCGTCGACCGGCTCCCTCATCGGCGACGTGCGCGCGCTGCTCGAAGTCGCCTCGCACGCCCTGCGCCACCCGGTGGCCTCGCAGGTCATCCCCGACCTGCTGGTGGAGGCCGCCCGGCAGCCGGAGATCGCCCAGGCGATCAAGGCGGCCCTGCTCGACAGCCAGCAGGGGGTCGTCGCGCAGATCGTGCGCGAGGCCGTGGCACGCGGCGAACTGCCCGAGGGCGCGGACCCGGACCGGGCCCTCGACGTGGTCGTGGGGCCGCTCTACTGGCGGCTCGCGGTCGTCCGCGGCGAACTGCCGAAGGGGTACCTGGACGACCTCGCCCGCTCGGCGGTGGCGGCGCTCAAGGCGTGAGGGCGCGTGGCGCTCAAGGTGCGCGGGCGCGAGGGGCGCGTGGCGCTCTGGCCGGGTGGGCGCGGCGCGTGATGCTCAGGCGTGACGGCGCGTGGCGCTCAAGATGTGACCGGCGCGTGGTGCGCGTGGCGCTCACGGCATGACGGCGTGAGGTGCCCGTGGTGCTCAGCCGTGAGGGCATGCGGCGGTGCGCGTGACGGTGGGGGACGACACGGGTACGGAGGCGGGGGCGGGCCCCCGTACCCATGACGTCCGGTCCGGGACTACTTCACCGCGCCCGCCATCACGCCCGAGACGAACTGCCGCTGGAAGGCGAAGAACACCGCCAGCGGAATCACCATCGACACGAACGCGCCCGGCGCCAGCACGTCGATGTTGTTCCCGAACTGCCGGACCTGCTGCTGCAGCGCCACCGTGATCGGCGGGGACTCGGAGTCCGCGAAGATCAGCGCGACCAGCATGTCGTTCCAGACCCAGAGGAACTGGAAGATGCCGAGCGAAGCGATCGCCGGACCCCCCAGCGGCATGACGACCCGGGTGAAGAGCCGGATCTCGCCCGCCCCGTCCAGCCGCGCCGCCTCCAGCAGCTCCCTGGGGATCTCCGCGAAGAAGTTCCGCAGCAGGAAGATCGCGAAGGGCAGCCCGAAGGCCGTGTGGAAGAGGACGACCCCGAGCGTCGTCTCGAAGATGCCGATCGTGCCGAAGAGCTTCGACACGGGTACGAGCGCCACCTGCACCGGCACCACCAGCAGCCCCACGACCACCAGGAACCACCAGTCGCGGCCGGGGAAGTCCAGCCAGGCGAAGGCGTACCCGGCGAGCGAGCCGATGACGACGACCAGGACGGTGGCAGGGACGGTGATCAGGACCGTGGAGACGAGCGAGCCCGTGATCGTGTCGTTGGCGAGGAGCGCCGAGTAGTTCTCGACCGTCAGCTGGGCGGGCGAGGCGAAGACCTCCCACCAGCCGCTCTCGCTGATGTCGGAGGGAGAGCGGAGCGAGGACAGCAGCAGCCCGACGGCCGGCATCAGCCAGAACAGCCCGACGAGGACGAGGAAGACCCGCATCCCCCCGCCGGCGGCGCGGGCGGCGAGCCGTGCTGCCGGACCCCTCCGTGCCGCCGGACCTCCCCCCGCGGCCGTACCCTTCCCTGCGGCCGACCCCTTCCGCGCGGCAGGAACCTTCTGTGCGGCCGGACTCTTCCGTGCGGCGGGACTGCTCATCGGCGGGCCTCCCTTCGCATCCGGCGGATGTTGAACGCCATCACCGGGATCACCAGAAGCAGCAGCAGGACGGCGATGGCCGAGCCGATCCCGAGATCCGCGTCCGTACCGAAGGACGAGCGGTACAGCTGGAGCGCCAGCACGTTCGCGTCGTCCTGCGCCGAACCCGGCGCGATGATGAAGACCAGGTCGAAGACCTTCAGTACGTTGATCATCAGGGTGACCAGGACGACGGCGAGGACCGGAGCCAGGAGCGGGACCGTGATCCGGCGGAACACCTGCCATTCGTTCGCACCGTCGACCCGGGCCGCCTCCAGGAGTTCACGGGGCACGCTCGCCAGACCTGCCGCGATCAGGACCATCGCGAAGCCGGCCCACATCCAGACGTAGCTGCCGATGACGGCGGGTGTGACGAGCGAGGGGCCCAGCCACTCCACCCCGTTGTACTGCTCGCGGAAGTTGCTCGCGGGCAGCCGCAGCAGGGATCCGTCGGCGGCGGCCGGGAGGCTGAACGTGCCGTCGGCGGCCACCGTCGTGGACGCGACGACCTTCCCGTCCTTCACCGCCTCCACGCGCAGCCCCTTCAGGCCGAGCTCCTTCGCGTCGACGACGTTCGGCTTCCCGCCGCCTCCCCGGGTGAAGTCCAGCCAGGCGGTGCCGGTGATCCGGCCGTCCTGCGCGGTCGGTTCGAGCGCCGGACGGGCGTCCTTCGGCATCTGCGCCGGTGCGACGCCGATCAGCGGAAGCCGCGCGATCTCTCCCGTACGGACCGGGCTCTCGGTGACGTACGCGCCGCCGCCGGCCGCTTCGAGCGGGTGGACGGGCAGCGGGCGCGCCCGGGGGAAGACGGAGGACTCGGCGAAGGTGTCGTGGACGCCGACCCAGACGGCGTTCGCGACCCCTCGGTCGGGATCCTGCTCGTAGACGAGCCGGAAGATGATCCCGGCGGCCAGCATCGAGATCGCCATCGGCATGAAGACGATCAGCTTGAACGCCGTACCCCAGCGGACCCGCTCGGTCAGCACCGCGAAGATCAGGCCGAGCGCGGTGGCCACGGTCGGGGCGAGGACCACCCAGATCGCGTTGTTCTTGACGGCGGTGAGGATCGTGTCGTCCGTGAAGAGCTCGACGTAGTTGTCGAGTCCGGCGAAGGAGTCCCCGGACGAGTCGAAGAAGGAGCGGTGGACGGAGTACCCGATCGGGTAGACCACGAGCGCACCGAGCAGGACCAGCGCGGGGAGGAGGAACCCCACCGCGACGGACCTGCGCGTTCCGGTGACCTTCGAGGCGGACGCCACGGCGTCAGCTCTTGTACGCCTTGGCCGCGTCGGCCTCCAGCCTCGCCTGGGTCCCCGCGATGTCCTTCGGGTTCTTCAGGAAGTCCTGGAGCGCCTTCCACTCGCCCTTGCCGGGCGTGCCGCCGAAGGACTGCGGCATCTGGTCCGACATGTCGAAGCGGAAGTCGTCCCCGGCCTCCAGCATCGCCTTCGCGATCTCACGCTGGACGTCGTTCGGGTACGCGGTCAGGTCCAGGTTCTTGTTGGGCGAGAGGAAGCCGCCGGCGCCCGCCCAGATCGCGGCCGCGTCCGGGGAGGCGAGGAAGGTCAGCAGCGCCTGGGCGCCCTTCGTGTCCTTCAGGGCCACCGCCGCGTCTCCGCCGGTGACCACCGGGGAGGTGGCGCCCACCGCGGGGAACGGGAAGACCTTCGCGTCCGTGCCGATCTTCGCGCTCGTCTGCGCGATGTTGACGGCGGCGAAGTCGCCCTCGAAGACCATCGCGCCCTTGGGCTGGTCGCCGCCCGTGAAGGTCTGCGTGACCGAGGCGGGGAACTCCGTCTGCAGCGCGCCGTCCGCGCCGCCCGCGATCAGGTTCGGCTTGCCGAACAGCTCGGCGAGGGTGGTGAGTGCCTGTGTGACGGACGCGTCCGTCCACTTGATCTCGTGCTTGGCCAGCTGGTCGTACTTGGCCGGACCCGCCTGGGAGAGGTAGATGTTCTCGAACCAGTCGGTCAGGGTCCAGCCGTCCGCGCCGCCGACGGAGACCGGGGTGACGCCGGAGGCCGAGATGGTCTCGGCGGTGGCGAGGAACTCCTTCCAGGTCTTGGGCTCGGTGGCGCCCGCGTTCTCGAAGGCGGCGTTGTTGTACCAGATCAGGGACTTGTTGGCGGCCTTGAAGTACACGCCGTACTGCTTGCCGTCGACAGCGCCGAGGTCCCGCCAGCCCTGCGAGTAGTTCTTGACGAGCTGCGCCTCGGTCTCGGGGCCGACCGGCTTGAGCCACCTCTGGGCGGCTGCCTGCTGGATCGCGCCGACCTGAGGGAGCATGGCCACGTCGGGCGGGGAACCGCCGGCGATCTTCGTACCGAGGAAGTTCACGATCGGGTCCTGCGCGGGCACGAAGGTGACGGTCGCGCCGGTGCGCTTCTCGAACTCCTTCAGGACCTTGGTGAAATTCTCCTGCTCGGGGCCGGTCCAGACGGCCGCGACCTCGATCTTCTCGCCCTTGAGGGAGGGCAGGGTCACGGAGCTTCCGGAGGGGGCCGGCCGGCCGGGGTCCTTCTTGCCGCCGCTGTCCCCGTCGCCGCCGCAGCCGGCGAGGGCCAGGCCGAGGGTGAGTGCGGTGACCGCGGCGACGGTCCTTGCGGCCCTGCGTGTACGAAGAGTTGTGCGCATGAATGCCCCGTCTCTCCTGTGCGCGTGCTCGTCCCGTTCGCTCAGGTCTACGCCGGGGGCTCGGGGCCCGCAATACCGCCTTCCGCGTCAATCAGGGGATCGTGATGGGCTCGTGACGTCTTGTCAGGCGCGCGTCGCGGGCGTGAGCGGTGGTACGGGCGAGGCGTCGACGGAGCGGGCGGCGCGGTCGAGCGCACTCGCGAGGAGCGCCAGATCCGTGGGGCCGTTGCCCAGCTCACGGACCGGTCGGCGAGTGGGCGGGTCGCCCATCCGCTCCCACTCCAGCGGGACGACGGTCGGCCGGAGGGTGGCCGTGCGCGGGATGCGGCCGGTGACCCGCCCGGACTGGAACGGGGTCACTCGGCCATCCGGATGCCCGAGCCGCCCCCTGCCGGGTGCGGGCTCGTCGGGACCGGCGGCGACGGGGGCCGGGTCGAGCACGACCCGCAGCCGGGCGCCGTGGGCCAGCTCCGTGTCCGCCGTACGGTCCGGGCGCGCCGAGGTCGCGACCAGATGCACCCCGAGCCGCTCCCCGGACCGCGCCACGGCTTCGAGCGCCCGCACGACGGACCCGGCGGCAGGCCGGCCGGGCGACCCGAGCGCGGGCGCGACGAGTGCGTCGAAGTCGTCGACGAGCACGACGAGACGGGGAAGCGGGGTGGCGCCGACGGCCTCGGCCCGCACACGCGGGGCCGCTTCGCCGTACGGATCGGGCTCCCCACCGGGCCGGGGAACACGGGCGGACGCCCTGTCCACGAGGTCGGCGTCGGCGGGTCGGGCGCTCCGGCCGCTGGGCTGGTCACCGAGCGCGCCGTCGGCCGCGCGGCCGCTGGGGCGGGCCTGGAGGTCGTCCGCGCCTGGGCGGGCGCTCCGGCCGCTGGGCTGGTCGCCGAGCGTGCCGTCGCCGGTGCGGTTGGTGCGTCCGCTGGGGTGGTACGTGAGGTCGTCGGCGCCCGAGCGCGCCGTGCGGCCGCTGGGGCGGGCCTGGAGGTCGTCTCCGCCCGGGTGGGCCGTTCGGCCGCCGGGTCGGTACGTCAGGTCCTCGGCGCCGGGCCGGGGGACCCGTCCGCTCGGGCGGTCGGCGATGTCGCCGTCGGCGCGGCGCGGCAGCCTGCCGCTCGGGCGATCACCGAGGTCGTCGCCACCGGTGCGCGGGTCGGGCACGCCGGGGTGGTCACCGCTGCGGGCCGTCCGGCCGCTTCGGCGGTCGCCGAGCGTGCCGTCGCCGGTGCGGGTGGTGCGTCCGCTGGGGTGGTACGTCAGGTCGTCCGCGCCCGCGTGGGGGCGGGCGCCTACCGTGCCTTCTCCTGTGCGGAGGGTGCGGCCGCTCGGGGCGTCCTCCACGCGGGCCGTGGCACGGGCGCCCGGGGCCACCGATTCCGCCGCGCTCGGGGCCCGCTGGCCGATCAGGCGGCCCGGGGTCCGGCGGTCGGAGAAATGACCGTCGCCCAGGATCTCCGCGCGGCGCTTCAGCTCGGCGCCCAGTGCCTGGGCGAACTCCCGCATCCGGACCGGGTCGGAGGCGACCAGGTGCTCGGTGACGTGCGGCAGCTCCGTACACGCCGCCAGACCCTCGCCGCGCTCGCCCCCCGCGCCGTCGACAAGCAGCAGACCCAGCCGGTCGGGCCGCCCGCCCGCCGCCAGCGAGGCGGCGATCGAGCGCAGCAGCTCCGTGCGTCCGCTGCCCGCGGGCCCCTCGATCAGCAGGTGCGGGCCTTCCTCGGTCAGGTCCACCGACACCGGCCCGCGCGGCCCGGCGCCCAGGACGGCCGTCCCCTCCCCGGCGGCGGCCCAGCGGGCCATCAGCGAGGCGGGCGTGGCCCGGGCGAGACCGAGCTCGTCGAGCAGCCGGGCGGACCGGGGCAGCGCGGCCGCGGCCGTCCGCCCGGATGCGGCGGGTGCGTCGGTGCGCAGCGGAGCCACCGCCCGCCCGAAGCGCTCGGCCCAGGCGACCGAGACCGCGTCCACCACGCCGACGGTGCCGTGCCCCGCGGCCCGGCCTCCCGCCGTACGCAGCAGCCGCAGTGCCGTCGCCACATCGCCGCTCAGCAGCGCCACGGCCCCGCACTCGCGGAAGGCGAGCGAGGCCGCGCAGGCGGTCTCGTACGTCGCGGCGACCGGGGAGACCGGCGAGGCGGCCGGCGCCTCGGCCAGGCAGAGCAGATGGATCCCCGCCGCCGCCCCGGCCCCGGCGAGCCGCGCGGTGGTCTCGCGCAGCGCCGCCGAACCGGGGTCGCCGTCCACGATCACGACCGTGGCCGGACCTTCGTAACGGGCCGCGGCCTCGGCGACGGCCGCCCGGTCGGCGCTCGGCCAGCCCGGCCCGAGGGGCCCGTCGTCCAGCCTGCGGGTGAGCTCGGACGTACGGGCATGGGCCTGATCCCGGTCGTACGCGAGGAGGAGCCGGCAGTCCTGGCCGTGTGCCGGACGCAGATGCGGGAGCCAGCCGAGCCAGCCCCAGGCGCGGCGCCGCTCCTCCAAGGGGCGGCTCCGGTCCGCGCTGATCAGCACGATCTCCAGGTCGGACGGGGAGTGCAGGGCGGCGAGCTGGGCCACCACGGAGCGGGCGAGCCCGGCCAGCCGCTTGCCGGGGCCCGCGAGCCCGAGCGATCCGGCTTCGCGGAGTCCGACGGTGACGGGCACCCCGGACAGCTCGGCCCGGTCGGTCGTGCCGAGCCGGACGACAAGGGACTCCGGATGGTCCGGGCCCCGCTCCCAGAGCCGCGGGCCGGGGCCGAGCGCGGTGAGCAGCACGGCGGCCGGGTCGGGCCAGGTCTCGGCGGCCTGCGGGTGACCGGCGGCCCGGTCGGTCCCGGACGGGGTCCCGTCCTTCGTGCCGGCCTCGGCCCCGGGGACCGGCAGGTCCTCGCGGGGGCCGGTGAACCGTCGGGCCCAGGCCCCGATGCCGCGCTTGCCGCGCGTGGGCGGCGCCTGGCGAGGGGTCTGCCGGGTCCTGCTGTGCCCCTCGCCCGAGCCCTCACCCTCCCCGGGCTCCTCGGCGCGGGCGTGGGTCGGGGAGGGCGCGGAGGGAGGGGCGCCGCCGTGGGTCGCGTCCTGGGACGCGGAGCCGCCGTACGGCCAGGCGTCACGCCCCTGCGCATGCCCGTACGAGCCGCCCTCCTGGCCCGCGCCGGGCAGCCCGGAGCCGCCGAGCGCCCCGCCGCTCCCCGTGACCGACTCCGCACCCGTCCCGTACGGGTCCACCCGCAGGTGTCCCTCGCCGTCCGGGGTCGTCGGCAGACAGTCCGTATCGCAGCCGTCCGGGCCCGTCAGCCGGAGGGCGGACTCGCCGAGGCGCAGCAGCGCACCGGGCAGCAGGCGGACGGGGCGGTCGCCGACGGCCGTGCCGTCCAGCGTCGTGCCGTTCGTGGAGCCGAGGTCGGCGACCGTCACCCGGCCGTCGCCCCCGACGGTCACCGTGCAGTGCACCCGGGAGACGTCAGGGTCGTCGAGCGGGACGTCCGCGTCCAGGGAGCGCCCGATCCTGATCGGGCCGCCGTGCAGCAGATGCACCCCGCCCGCGTCCGGCCCCGCGACCACGTGGAGCCGGGCCGCGGCGCCCTCGCCGAGGCGGTCGTCCTCGCTGGGGACCTGGAGGGTGAGGACCGCGCCGTCGACGAGCGGGGGTTCGCCGAGCGCGCAGCGCCGGGCGTCGAGCCGCTCGCCGCCCGCGTAGAGCACGGTCGTGCCCGAGGTGGAGGTGTCCGGGCCGGAGACGGCCGCGGCCAGACCGGAGGCCACGGCGGCGAGTGCCGTGCCGGCCGGGGCCGTGACGAGGACGTCGCACGCGCGCCCCGCGCCGTGGCCGGGGTGCGGCGCGAGGACGGTCAGCCGGATCTGCATCGCCGTCAGCGGTCCCTTCCGCGTGATGCCCGGCAGGGGAACGCCCTGTGTCTCCCCCCACCCGGCACGGACGCGTCGTCCGGTACAGGTCGGCACGGCGCGGGGGCTCCCGACCCCTCGATGCGACGTGCTGTGTGCATCCTCGCACCTGCCACCGACAACCCGCCCGCGGGTCGCCTCCAAGTGATCTTGAATGGTCGGCTGTGGACGTAAAAGTGCCTGGTTGGGTACGCCTTCCGACGGCCGCGGCAACCACGGGTGGGACAAACGCGTCTTGTTTTCGGACAAGTCGCCACCCGGAATCAGCCGCCTCGCGGTCGACCGTCGACACGTTCGGCGGCACTAAAGTGGGTCGGACACCCGGACGGGTCACAACAGATGTCAGAACGGATGACAGGGACCCCGGGGCCCCAGGACCACGATCAGCAGGGAGCGCGTGACGTGCGGCCAATCGGCAGCAAGTACCTGCTCGAGGAGCCGCTCGGACGCGGCGCCACGGGCACCGTCTGGCGAGCCCGCCAGCGAGAGGCGGCGGGCGCCGAGGCGGCCGTTCAGGGCCAGCCCGGCGAGACCGTGGCGATCAAGGTCCTCAAGGAGGAGCTGGCCAACGACGCGGACATCGTGATGCGCTTCCTGCGCGAGCGGTCCGTGCTCCTGCGGCTCACCCACCCGAACATCGTGCGCACCCGCGACCTGGTCGTCGAGGGCGATGTGCTCGCCCTGGTCATGGACCTCGTCGAGGGCCCGGACCTGCACCGCTACATCCGGGACAACGGCCCGCTCACCCCGGTCGCCGCCGCTCTGCTCACCGCGCAGATCGCCGACGCGCTCGCCGCGAGCCACGCCGACGGCGTCGTCCACCGAGACCTCAAGCCCGCCAACGTGCTCCTCGCCGAGCAGGGCGGCCAGATGCACCCGATGCTGACGGACTTCGGCATCGCGCGCCTCGCGGACTCCCCGGGCCTGACCCGTACCCACGAATTCGTCGGCACGCCCGCGTACGTCGCGCCGGAGTCCGCCGAAGGCCGCCCCCAGACCTCCGCCGTCGACATCTACGGCGCGGGCATCCTGCTCTACGAGCTGGTCACCGGCCGTCCCCCGTTCGCCGGCGGCTCGGCCCTGGAGGTCCTGCACCGCCACCTCAGCGAGGAGCCGCGCCGTCCCTCGACCGTGCCCGGCCCGCTGTGGACGGTCATAGAGCGCTGCCTCAGCAAGAACCCGGACCACCGGCCCAGCGCCGTGAACCTGGCCCGCGGACTGCGCGCGGTCGCCGCCGGCATCGGCGTGCACTCCACGCCCGCCCAGATCGAGGCGGCCGACGGTGTCGGTGCGCTCCTCGCCCCCGACCCTGCGCCGGCGCCGGTCCCGGAGACCCCGGGCGCGGCCGACCCGACCCAGGTCCTGCCCAGCGGGGCGGGCGACCGCTTCGACCCCGCCGCCGCGACCAGCGTCATGCAGACCAGCGGCCCGGCGGGCGGCGCCGACCCGACCGCGGTCATGCCTCCCGTACCACCGCAGCCTCCGCAGGGCGGCGGCGAGGACCCGCACCCCTGGCAGAACCAGCTGCGCGCGGCCCGCGACCGCAACGAGCAGACGCAGGTGCAGTACCTGGACCCGAGCCAGGACCCCCTGCGCCGCCGTCCGCAGCGCCAGCCCCAGCCGCCGCAGCACCAGCCGCAGGATCAGCGGCCGTACGGACAGCAGCCGCCGCAGCCGTACCAGCAGCAGCCGCAGCAGTACCAGCAGCAGCCGCCGCGGCCCCCGCAGCGCCAGCAGTACGCCCCGCAGCCGCAGCAGCAGCAGTACGCGCCGCCGCCCCAGCAGCAGTACGCGCCCCCGCAGCCGCCGCCCCAGTCCCAGCCTCCGGCCCCGCGCGAGCCGCGCCCGCCGCGTCAGCGCAGCTCCAACCCCATGCGGATCCCGGGTCTTGGCTGCCTGAAGGGCTGCCTCTTCACGATCGTGCTCTTCGTCGTCGCGGGCTGGCTCATCTGGGAGCTGACCCCGCTCCAGGACTGGGTGGCCCAGGGCAAGGGCTACTGGGAGGCCATCGGCGACATGATCTCGTCCGTTTCGACGTGGGTCTCCGAGCTCGGCGGCACGGAGAGTGGTACTACTACCGGCGGTACGGGGCAGTAGTACTGCCGATTTATCGACTTCCGAGGGGTGATTTCCCCTCGGAAGTGACGACCAGCGGCTGTGGACGCGTAACTTTGTCGCGACCGCCAGCCGCTGAGGGAGCAGTCTTGGCACGGAATATCGGCAGCCGCTACACGGCCCACCAGATCCTCGGTCGGGGCAGCGCCGGCACGGTGTGGCTCGGCGAGGGCCCCGAGGGCCCCGTCGCCATCAAGCTGCTGCGCGAGGACCTGGCCTCGGACCAGGAGCTCGTCGGACGCTTCGTCCAGGAGCGCACCGCCCTGCTCGGTCTCGACCACCCCCGGGTGGTCGCCGTCCGCGACCTCGTCGTCGACGGCAACGACCTCGCACTCGTCATGGATCTGGTCCGCGGCACCGACCTGCGCACCCGCCTCGACCGGGAGCGCAGGCTCGCCCCCGAGGCGGCCGTCGCGATCATCGCCGACGTCGCCGACGGGCTCGCCGCCGCGCACGCCGCCGGAGTCGTCCACCGCGACGTCAAGCCGGAGAACATCCTGCTCGACATGGAGGGCCCGCTCGGCCCCGGCGGGGCCCACCCGGCGCTCCTCACCGACTTCGGTGTCGCCAAGCTCATCGACACCCCGGGCCGCACCAAGGCCACCCGGATCATCGGCACGCCGGACTACCTGGCCCCCGAGATCGTCGAGGGGCTGCCGCCGCGCGCGGCCGTCGACATCTACGCCCTCGCGACCGTCCTGTACGAGCTCCTGGCCGGCTTCACGCCCTTCGGCGGCGGCCACCCGGGCGCCGTACTGCGTCGCCACGTCACCGAGACGGTCGTCCCGCTGCCCGGCATCCCCGAGGAGCTGTGGCAGCTGATCGTCCAGTGCCTGGCCAAGGCCCCGGCCTCGCGGCTGCGCGCCTCGGAGCTGGCCAGCAGGCTGCGGGAGTGCCTGCCCCTCCTCGCCGGGCTGCCGCCGCTGGACGTCGACGAGCCGGACGACGCCGAACAGACGACGGAGGGGTACGAGGACGAGTCCTACGCCACCCGTTCCGGCCAGGGCGCGGGCTCCGGGCACGGCTCCGGCCCGGCTTCGGGTGACGGCGTGCCGCGCCGGGCCGCCGTCCCGCTGGTCCCCGGCGCCTCGCCCGACTCCAACCGGGACACCCACACCTCCATGCGCGTCCCCGCCCCCGACGAGCTGGCCGGCGGTCCCCTTGGCACCGCCCGGGCCCCCCGCCCGGCCGGCGCCAGGAGACCCGGCTCGGCCCGCCACAAGGCCGAGGCGGTCCGCAAGCGCCGCATCACCCTCTCGATCGCGGCGGTCGTGCTCCTGGGCGCCGTGGGGGCCGGCGGCTACCTGGCGACCGCCGAGGACTCCGACGTACCGCCGCAGGACTCCAAGACGTCCACGCAGCCCTAGGGGGGTGTCTTGTCGATCAGGCCGGGCTCGCGACGCCTGGCACCGCTCCCCCAAGCTCTCCGAGCAGGGGGTACCCCCAGCCGCGTTGTCGTCGGTCGCCAACGTCCCCCGTAGCCCTTCGGGCACGGGAG
>NZ_JBHWBS010000065.1:0-2991 GCF_042735655.1 Streptomyces sp. NPDC059567
GCCACGGACGGCAGCCGCCTGAAAGCCACACCCAGCACCCCTGGGCGACCCAACCCTACGAATGGCTCGATCAACCCGTCCAAGAACGTAAGGCCCGCCTGACCAACACCGCCAGCCCCGCGGTGAAGGAAGCCGCCAAGAAGGCCCTGCTGGGAACTCCGGCGGACCGCACCGCCTTCCTGGAAAAGGGCCGCCACCTCGCGCAGGCTGAGGACGACCTGGTCGAGCTCGCCCGGATCGACGAGGGCTCGGCCGGCCCCATCCTCAGCGAGGCGATCCACGAGCTCCTGATCGGCTCCCCGACCCCTGCCGAGCTGCGCCACTTCCTGGAGGTGACCCAGCACGACCTGCGGGACCAGGACAATCGCGTCGCGATCGCCCAGATCATCAGCGAGGGCGGCCCGGAGCTGGTCAAGGCCGGCCGCACCGCTCTGGCGGGCACCCCCGCCGACCGCGCCGCATTCCTGCTCACCGGCCAGCACCAGGCCGGGAGAAGGACAACAAGGCCCAGCAGGAGAACGACAAGAGCGACGACCAGCAGGGCGAGGACGGATCCGGAAACGGCACCGGGAACGACGCCGGCACGGACACCGGCAGCACCCCCGACACCGGCAACACCGGCGGAACGGCCGTGACCCCGCAGGGCGGCAGCGGCTCTCCGCTGGCCTCCACCGGCGCGGGCGATACGGTCCTGATCGCGGGAGGCGCGGGCACCGCGCTCGTCGCCGGCGCGGGCCTCCTGCTTGCCGCGCGGATGCGCCGCCAGGGCTCTGGCAGCTGACCGCTCACCCACCGCACAAAGGGCCAGCCGCGTCACGGACGCGGCCGGCCCCGCCACACCTCCACGCGGCGCCAGACCACGAGCAGCTGCCGCGTCTGCGACACCAATCCCCGAATCACGTGGTGCTTTGCAGTGCAGGCCGCAGGGCGGCTGCCGGGCGGACGGTGTCCTCGGCGAACCCGAACCGGTGGCCCACGATCGCCCGACTGTGATCGTCGACGAACGCGGGGAGTCTCCCTGACCCGCTACCGCAACCGAGTCCGTCTCGGCCCTCAACCATCTGGACGCGAGCAAGGACAGCCTCGCCACCCTCGCCGCCAACCTGGGCTTCTCCGACCAAGCCCACCTCTGCCGGACCATGCGCCCATACCTCGGCCACACACCAACGGCACTGCGGAGGCCCCTCGCCCCGGACCGCCCTGAGGAGACATCGCCGGCAGAGAGACTTGGCCAGGTCCGGTGCGTGCCACTACGTGCCAGTAGGGGCGGTGAACAGCGGTCAAGAAGGGTTCCACGAACCACCTCGCCGCGAGGCCGACAGCAACCGTTTGCCCAGGTCAGCACCTATGCTGCCCCTCAAGTGCCGGGTGATTCCCAAGCTTATAGCGCGGGTTCGATTCCCGTCATCCGCTCCATAGCAAAGCCCCAGGTCAGCGACCTGGGGCTTGTTTGTAGGCAGGCCGGTCTCGCCGGTCGTACACCCTTCTGCCCCGCGAGATGGGGCACGCGGAGGGCATGGGCACTGCATTGTCTCGCCGAAGGTCATGAGTTCTCTGACCTGCCCTTACGGCGGCATTACCGCCAGTACGGCCAGGGCGAAGCTCTGAGCCGGGTGTTACCTGTACCGGAATCACGGGGCGGCCTCGCCCTCGTGCGGAATAATCAAGGCATGGCAGCCACGCCCAGCGTTCCCGAGCTCCGCCGCACCAGATTCGCCAGGCGGCTTCCCGCCAAGCTCTCGGAGCTCGGCGGCCCCGCCCACGGTCACGTTGACCTTCCGCTGCACCTCGCGTGGTCAGGCCTGTCTCGGTTCGACCTGGACCAGCCCCGATTGCGGATGAGTTGCTATCGGATCGTGCTGGCCGAGGGGCAGCACGATGACCTGGTCCATTACCTGAACCGGGAACTGCTCGTCGCCATGTGGCCCGTCCTGCGCACACTGATCAGCCGGGATATCCGCGATGTCTGGGAGGACGCCTTCAACGAACTGACGCCCGACGCCCAGGCTGCTGCGTGAATCTCACGGAACTGCACCGGCGGCTCCTCGCGGATGTCCTCGCCGTGGGCGATGTCTACCCGCTCGTGCTCACGGGTGGCTACGCCGTCCAGGCACATGGCCTGGTCGACCGGCTCAGCAAGGACCTCGATGTTGCCACCGAGAACCCGGAACCGATGGAGAAGATCGCCGCCGCCGTGCGCGCCGGGCTGGAACAACGCGGCTGGCAGGTACGAGCGTTGGAAACCGACCCGCTGTCCGCGCGGCTGATCGTCACCGACACCTCCACCGGCGAGGAGTGCGAGGTCGACGTCCTCAAGGAAGCACTCTGGCGTCCGCCTGTGAAGACCCAGCACGGCTTGGTGCTTTCCCTGGAGGACGTGGTCGGCACGAAGGTTCGCGCGCTGGCAGACCGGGGCCTGGCGCGTGACCTGATCGACGTCCGAGCCACAACGGATCGCTGGAGTCACATTGAGCTCGAAGAGCTCGGCCGCCGCCACGCTCGTGACAGCTTCGATCTCTCCGACCTTCAGGCCCGGCTCGCCGGCGCGGACTGGATCGATGACACCGAATTCGCGGCCTACGGACTCGACGACCAGCAGACCATCGAGCTGCGCCGGTGGGCTCAGGAGTGGGCCGATGACATCGCCGAGAGACTCCAGGAAGCGGAAAGCCCACCCGAGGACTGATCACCGGGCATCCGACACGCGGAGGAAGCGCCGCATCTCCGAGGAAGCTGGTCGTGCCCCATCCGTGCCCTTCATGGCGGTGAACAGCGGTCACCACGGGTATCGCCGAGCCAGCGAAAAGCGTCACGAAAGGAGCCGTTTCAGCAGGTCAGGCAGGTGGTGGCCGAGCCGGGCCTCGGTGATTCCCAAGCTTATGGCGCGGGTTCGATTCCCGTCATCCGCTCTTGAGAGAAGGGGGGGGGGGGGGGGGGGGGGGGGGTGGGGTGTGTAGGACGGTCACCCCGTTCCCGGGCCCCCCCGCGCCC
>NZ_JBHWBS010000065.1:3001-9045 GCF_042735655.1 Streptomyces sp. NPDC059567
TACCCTTTCGCGCGCGCGCTGTCAGCTCCCCACCAGCTCTCGCGCGAGCCCGCCCCCCGCCCCCCCCCCCCCCCACTCTTCGTTGTCTAGACCTGTCAGCCCTTGCCGTGCCCTCCGCGTGCCCCATCTCGCGAAAATGCCCTGGCAGGAAGCCTGCTCGCGCAGCGCTTGGATCACTCGGACGCCCGGCGGTCTCGAGTCACGAGACACGTTTTGTGACCTGCGCCAATCTCTGCACATCCGGGCGTGAATTCGCGCTACTAGAGGCGCAGTTGCCACTCCGTCCACCTCTGCACAGACCGCAGCAGCCATGGCGACGCCCCAGGCAGGCCATCAGGTGCCGCGGGAACCGGGGTCACCCGGATGCCCAGGCCGACTGCGTCCCTCTCACGCAACGCCGATCCTGATGACATGACAGCCAGCGGACCGCAGGTCATCGTCCACGCACCCGACAGCCGGGGGCTGCGCGAGGTCAGCGTCGCAGGGAAGAGCGTGGGCCGGGCGTGGTCGCGCCGGGACCTCCGCCGGGTGTTGCGGCGGGCAGGTATGCCCGCGGACATCGACCTCGGTCATCCCGGGCAGGTCCGATGGCAGGCCGACCCCGACCTGTGGCCGGACCGACCTTGGTGGAGGCGCATCCAAGCCTGTCTCATGATGCTCGGGCTTCTGGTTTCCGCAGCCGTGCTCTTCCGGGTGGGGCTGACGGACACCCTCAGAGCACTGACCTTCGGCGGGCGGGTCATGGGTGTGGTGTTCCTGACCGCCGCGGTGGTGGAGACGGTCGCGGCAGCGGCAGTCCTTGACCACTGGGGCAAGCGGTCCACCCGGTATGCGGGGCAGTGCGTCCTGCTGGGGGTCGTCATCGTGGCCGTCACCAGTCTGATGTTCCTGATCCTGCAGTGGGAGGGGGGCTACCACGCAGGGTTGTTCTGGCTGTGGGTCTCCCTGGTGGCGTGGTCTGCCTGGGCACTGTGGGAGGTGAGCCGGCACAAGGTCTGGCAGGGGATTCCGCACCCGAAGAGTTTCGCGACCGGAGTCGCCCTGTCCGCCCTCATCGGTTCCGCGAGCGTGGCGTACTCCGCCATGTACACCCCGTACGTCGCCCCGCCCAAGGTCCCCTTCATGGTCTCCTTCGGGAAACCGACCATGAACGCCGCCCGCACCAGCTTGTACGTACCGGCCCACCTCACGTTCCGTAACGAGGGATCCATCAGCATCTTCGTCGTCGGAACGCAGTGGTCGGCCACGATCTGGCCGAGCACCTTCCGTGAGAAGGGCACCGGGCTGACGAGGTGGCGGGACGAACTGGGCGACGGCTGGGACACCCACAGCCACGAGGACTTCAACGCCCCGGCCCGCCTCCTGGCGGCAGGACAGATCACCTCTGCCGGCAGCCGCCTCGACCCCGGTGACGACTTCTCGAAGCAGGCCGTCATCGAAGTGCCGCTGAAGGACGCCGGTCAGGGACGCGTCGAACTGGACGCAGCGATCTCGTTCATCCGGGCCGACCGCTGCAAGCTCGCCAACAGCTACCCGCAGTCGATCGAGTACTCGTGGGACGTGGACTCCGCCGATCGGAAGCACGTCTGGGACGCCCCACCCTGGCTCGCGAACCCGGGCGATGACTTCTTTCGCTACCGGTCGAGGATCTACCGCAGCAGCGCGATCATGAACATGACTCAGGCTCCCGACTGGGCGGCCATGTGGTGGGTGATCCCGAAATGGCGTGAGGGACAGCCCTTCGCGCCCGGAGACACCATCCCCTACATGCAGGTCCACATCGCCCGTGACCCGGACAGCCAGGAAGTGCTCAGCGAGGACGAGCAGGAGCCGTACGGCATGAAGACCAGGTCGACGTCGGTCGATCAACCGGTTGCCCTGCTCCGCCGGGCCGCCGAGAAACCGTAGGCAGTACCGGCGCCGGCACATCGCCCGCATGCGGCCGACCTTCTGTGGGAGGCCGTGCCACAACCTGCCAGTGGGGGCGGTAAATCTCGGTCAAGAAGGGTGAGCCGGACGCATCCAGCAGAGAGCCCTCCAAGGGAGTTCGCGCAGGTCAGAAGCCATGCACACGCCCAAGTGCCGGGTGATTCCCAAGCTTATGGCGCGGGTTCGATTCCCGTCATCCGCTCCATAACGAAGCCCCAGGTCAGAGACCCGGGGCTTTTGTGTTGTCCAGACCTTTCTGGACTCGCGCGCCATTCGCATGCCATAACGCCCCTCATGGCCGCGCCCGAGGCCACGTGGCCCAAGGGCCAACTGGCCGCGCTCGGTGGAGTACTGGGTCTGCTGCCGCTCACCGCACCTAACTCCGTGAGGACCGACCTCGAACGGACCACGCCTTCGAGCGCGCCACCCGCTCCCGCGTCACCGCCGATCTCGCCCGCCACGCATGCGAGGCCCTGGCGGGAAGCACGGCGCGGGGCCGCGACCGGTCCCCCGTTCCGGTCGCGGCCCCGTCCGTGCGGGTGTTGAGGTCGGTCACGAGCCGCAGGAAGTCACCGACAGCGAGATCGCCGAGATCAAGTCCGAGAACGGCATGCTCGCCGGCGTCGCCCTGCGCGACACCTTCACCGGCAAGACCCGCGACCTCGACGCCACCGGCCTGTTCATCGCCATCGGCCACGACCCGCGCACCGAGCTCTTCACCGACCAGGTCGACCTGGTCGACGAGGGCTACATCAAGGTCGAGGCTCCCTCCACCCGCACGAACCTCCCCGGCGTCTTCGCCGCCGGCGACGTCGTCGACCACACCTACCGCCAAGCCATCACCGCCGCCGCCAGCGGCTGCCAAGCAGCGCTGGACACCGAACGCCACCTGGCAGCACTGGCGCACAGGGTCGCCGCGTCGGTCACCGTCCGACGCTCTGAATGAATACCTGTGTTCGCGGCCTGAGATTTTAACGACCATCGCGGAGAGGGTTTTTGCCAGCGACACACAGGGGGGAAATATTCGACGCACACGGACTACGGTGACCGTGCTACTGTCGAACTCAGTTGCAGTTTTGGTACCCACAAAGCTTCAAGCGCCTCCGGCCGGTCACGCGCCGTACGGAAGCGCTTTTTCCGGTCATTTTCCGGGCAGGGCATCATCGCGGCGACACGGTGTCCGTACGGTACGGACACCGGCGTACTGCCCTAAGGAGATATGACATGGCTACTGGCACCGTGAAGTGGTTCAACGCGGAAAAGGGTTTCGGCTTCATCGAGCAGGACGGTGGCGGTCCTGACGTGTTCGCCCACTACTCGAACATCGCCGCCCAGGGCTTCCGCGAGCTCCAGGAGGGCCAGAAGGTCTCCTTCGACATCGCGCAGGGCCAGAAGGGCCCGACGGCCGAGAACATCGTTCCCGCCTGACGCTGACGCGTAAGACGTAGCTGGGGCCCGCATCCCTCGGGGTGCGGGCCCCAGCTGCCTGCATTTCGCAGGGTCCTCACGCACACCTGCGTCTCTCATATTTCTTTCACGCCCGCTTGTGCCGACAATTTCTTGTCCTGAGCCAAGCCGCCTGCTTTCGCGTTTCATTCGGCCCGTGCCCGTGATTACCCATGCTGCTTCTCCGCGCGGGAATTCCTCGATACGCGCCGTATCAAAGGAAGGTTCTGAATGAACCCCACACGCACGAACAGCCGTTCCTCCCGCACCCGCCGCAACGGCGGCCACACGTACGACTCCTCCGCCGGAACGGGCCGGGGAGGTCGCTTCGGTTCGTCCGCGCCGAGCCGTTCGGGAGGTCCGAGCCGGTCGGGCGGTTCCGGCCGGCGGCCCGCCCAGGTGCAAGGGGAGTTCGCCCTGCCGAAGACGATCACTCCGGCGCTGCCCGCCGTCGAGGCGTTCGCCGATCTCGACATGCCGAAGACCCTGCTGGCCGCGCTCACGGCTCAGGGCGTGTCCGTGCCGTTCCCGATCCAGGGGGCGACACTGCCGAACTCCCTGGCGGGCCGTGACGTCCTCGGACGCGGCCGGACCGGCTCCGGCAAGACCCTCGCCTTCGGCCTGGCCCTGCTGGCCCGCACCGCCGGACAGCTCGCCGAGCCCCGTCAGCCGCTCGCGCTCGTCCTGGTCCCCACCCGGGAACTCGCGCAGCAGGTCACGGACGCCCTCACCCCCTACGCCCGCGCCGTGAAGCTGCGCCTGGCCACCGTCGTCGGCGGCATGCCGATCGGCCGGCAGGCGAACGCGCTGCGGAGCGGCGTCGAGGTCGTCGTGGCCACCCCCGGCCGCCTCAAGGACCTCATCGACCGCGGCGACTGCCGGCTGAACCAGGTCGCGATCACCGTCCTGGACGAGGCCGACCAGATGGCCGACATGGGCTTCATGCCGCAGGTCACCGCGCTCCTGAACCAGGTCCGCCCCGAGGGCCAGCGCATGTTGTTCTCCGCGACCCTGGACCGCAACGTCGACCTCCTGGTCCGCCGCTACCTCACCGACCCCGTCGTCCACTCCGTGGACCCCTCCCAGGGCGCGGTCACCACGATGGAGCACCACGTCCTGCACGTGCACGGCGCCGACAAGCAGCGGCTGACGACGGAGATCGCGGCGCGCGACGGCCGGGTGATCATGTTCCTGGATACCAAGCACGCCGTGGACCGACTCACCGAGGACCTCCTCGGCTGCGGTGTCCGGGCCGCCGCCCTGCACGGCGGGAAGACCCAGCCGCAGCGCACCCGCACCCTCGCCCGGTTCAAGACCGGGCACGTCACCGTCCTCGTCGCCACGAACGTCGCGGCGCGCGGCATCCACGTCGACAACCTCGACCTCGTCGTCAACGTCGACCCGCCGACCGACCACAAGGACTACCTCCACCGCGGCGGCCGTACCGCGCGGGCCGGCGAGTCCGGCAGCGTCGTCACCCTGGTCACCGCCAACCAGCGCCGCGACATGAACCGCCTCATGGCCGCCGCCGGCATCGTGCCCGAGACCACCCAGGTCCGCTCCGGCGAGGAGGCGCTCACCCGGATCACCGGCGCGCGGACCCCCTCCGGGATCCCCGTGACGATCACCGCGCCGCCCGCCGAACAGCGCAAGCGCGGCACGACCTCCCGCGGCCGACGCGGCCCCGCCTCGGCCGCCCGGCGCGCCGGCGGACGGCGTTCCGTTGCCGGCGCGGCAGCCTGAGCGCCACGTGATCCGGAAGCCGACCCATCTCCGCAGGAGGCACGCTGTGACGCTGGTCCAGATGCAGCACTGCTCGACGCATGCCGCCCTCGCACCCAGGACGGTGGCCGACGCCGTGGACCCGGCCGGACCACAGGTCTGCGACGACATGACCGTCGAGGTGGCCCTGTCCGTCATGGCCGGGGCCCGCACCGGGCACTTGCTCGTCTGCGACAACGACGGTCAGTGCACCGGCCTGGTCACCCGGACCCAGCTCACCGCCGTCCGCGACAGCGCCGTCTACACGGACCGGCTCCAGCTGCGCGACCTCTCCGGCGACGGCGGGCCGCTCACCTCGGCCACCGCCTTGACGATCGGGCGGGCGGTACGTCCCCGGATCGTCACCCCGTCCGTCGTGGGCGAGCAGGACGACGCCCAGGGCGCCCCCGCGCCCGCCCTCGTCCTCGCGTGAACCGCCTCACCACGGCGGAACCATCCCCTTCCCTCCCTGTGAGGCATCGTGCGCTGTGTCATCGCCCGCTTCCCGTTCGACCTCACCAAGAGCGGCGTCCTGGAGACCATGCGGGGCGTCAAGCCCGAGGAGGTCGTCGGCGAGTCCGTGATCATCGGCCGCCGTACCTACCCCGTCAAGCAGGTCGGCCAGGCCATCACACACCAGGACCGCCGCGACTTCAGTGCCGGTGAAGTCCTCCGCGCCATGACCAAGCTCGGCTTCACCTGTCGCGGCCTTCCCCAGAACACCGCGCCCGCCCGCGGCCTCGACCCCCTCCAGCACGCCTCCGCGATGCTCGGCGCCCCGGCAGCGGCCTGACCGTGACCCACGGGCGAACGTGAGCTGACACTCGGGCAGCCGAGAGGGGGGGGGGCGGCCCCCCCCCCGCCGGCCGCCCCCCGCCGGGGGGGGTGTGAGAGTACGCCGCGCCCAC
>NZ_JBHWBS010000065.1:9055-12714 GCF_042735655.1 Streptomyces sp. NPDC059567
ACTTACCGTTCCCCCTGGTCGACCGTTCGCTGACACTCGGGATGCTGTGTGGGAACGACCGGCACCCGCCGGTCGGGCCCTCTCGCGTATCGGTGTATTGGCTTCCCCAAGGGCACGAAGTCAGTGATCGGCGACCGGTTGACCATGTGCCGGCCGAAGCTCCGGTGGCGCCGTTGAGGTCGGGGGTGCACATGCGGGGGACGGTTCAGAAGGAGGTGGTTCTGTGCCGTGGTTGGTGGAGTTCGGCTTTGCCGAAGAGGAGGGCGTAGCCGGAGGGGAGTTGGTTGATGATGCGGTCGAGGAGTTCGGGTCCGGCGAGTTGGGATACGGCGGCGAGGACGGCGCCGATGTTCCAGCGGGCGCCGGCGGGTGTGCTGCCTGTGCGCTGGGCGAGGTCCTTGACGAACTCCCACCCGGTGAGGGGTGTGACGGCGGGGACCTGGGCGGTGAGGACGAGGGCGGCCTCGACGGGGAGGCGTGCGGCGAGGTCGACGCGTTCGTCGCCGACGAGCTGTCGCCCCAGAGCGGCGAGCACTGACCGCACGGCTTCGTCGGCGCGTTCGAGGGTGGGGTAGGCGCCCTCGTAGCGCACACGCTCGAGCATCTGGGAGTAGGGCGCCGCGCTGGTGGTGCTGCCGTGAGCGGCTGTTGTCGTGGTCTCGGTCTGAAGAGTCATGCCGGTGGAGATCGCCGTTCTCTTCGGGCCCGGCCCGTGGGACCGGGGGAGCGAACACGTTTCAGGGGTTGCCGGCTCACCGGGGGTGGTGCGGCCGGCCGAAGAGGAGGTCGTAGCCGGGCGGGAGCTGCAGGAGTATCCGGGCGGTCAGTTCCTCGCCGGCCGCGTCGGCGGCGACGCTGAGGACGGCGCCGACGTCCCAGGCCGCTGTCCGTTCGGTGGCTCCTTCGATCCACGCGGCCGTCGCGCGTACGAAGCGTTCCGGTGAGAGAGGCTCAGCGGCCTGGAGCGGGTTGAGGAGCACCAGGGCGAAGGTCTCCGGCAGGCGGGCAGCGAGTGCGGCCCGCACATCGCCGACCAGATGGGCGCCGAGCAGCGCCAGCACGGTGCGGGCGGCGCGTTCGGCCTCCTGTGGCGAGCTGTAGTCGCCGCGCTCTTGGACCTTGTCGAGGAAGCTCTGCCATCGCAGTCTCATCACGACCCCCTTGCGCATACATGGATGCGGGGAGCGGAGGACGGAGGAGGGGGAAGACTTCCGCCCTCCACTCCCGGTCTTTCCTACGGTTCAGCCGCTGATCTGCTTGCGGTCGTCGCCCCGGCCGATGGTGATCTTGCGGGGCTTGGCGCGCTCGGCGATCGGGATGCGCAGCGTGAGCACGCCCGCCTCGTAGTCGGCCGTGATCTTCTCGGTATCGAGGGTGTCGGCCAGCATCAGCTGCCGGGAGAAGACGCCGAGGGGCCGCTCGGACAGCTCCATCTGCACGTCGTCGGCCTTCGCGACGGGGCGGCGCTCGGCCTTGACCGTCAGCATGTTCCGCTCGACGTCGATGTCGATCGCGTCCGGCGCGACGCCGGGCAGGTCGAGGGCGATGACGTAGACGTCACCCTCACGGTAGGCGTCCATCGGCACCGCGGAAGGCCGTGACCAGGTGCCGGTCGTACCCAGCATCTGCTGGGCGAGACGGTCGAGCTCGCGGAACGGGTCGGTGCGCATCAACATCGCGAAACACCTCCAGTGGGATCAGGCAGTGACTGCCAATGCGCTTCATCTGCCTCCGTTGTAGCATGTCATCCGAACGACGACAAGCTGAATGTCAACGGATGGACGACATGACGAAGAGGGTGTGATCCTGTGACAGGAGCCGACCAACCGGTCACCTTTCCCGCGGCGATCGCCGCCCTGGCCGCGATCGACGAAGCGGTACGGGCCGCCAGGTCCGCGACCACCCCCGACACGACACCTCACGGCTCCTCGGAGGAAGCACTCGCCGCCCTCCTCCTCCTGCGTGAGCTGCGCGAACAGCTCGCCGCATGGGAGCCCGGCTTCATCGAGGCCGCTCGCGACGCCGGCGCCAGCTGGGCCGATCTCGCCCACCCCCTCGGCGTCACCAGCCGACAGGCCGCCGAACGGCGCTACCTCCGCGTACGCCCCGGCAACCCCGGCACCACCGGAGAACAACGCGTCCAGACCATCCGCGACCGCCGCGCCGCCGACCGCACCATCACGGCCTGGGCCCGATCGAACGCCGCCGACCTGCGCCAACTCGCCGGACAGATCACCGCCCTCGACACCCTGCCCACAGACACACAGGCCGACCTCTCCGCGGCCCTCGCGCACAGCGACCCCACCCTGCTCCTCGAACCACTCGCACGCACCCACGCCCACCTGACTCCTCTCCAACCCGAGCTGGCCAAGCGCGTCGACGACCTGACCCGCCGCACCGAAGACCTCCGCGACGAAAGCGACCAACGCCGCTCCCACACCCCACAGCACTGACCCGGAACCTCACAGCGGCCCTCCTCGCCCATCGCGAGCCCCGCCACCGCCCGACCTGCCTCCTCCGGAAGACACCTCACAGGACGCTGATCCCCTGCCGCCCGGCACTCCCGCTCCAGGGAGCCGCCATGGGCGAGAAGAGGGCGCAGTCGCGCACCAAGGCGACGGAACCCGCAAGGCGGTCGGTCGCGACGTCGACGCTCGTCGTGCCCATCAGGTCCCCCTGGTCCGTGATCGCCAGAACCGGGCCCTGCCTGTCCGTGGCGTGTGCCCGGATATGCGGTGGGCATCCCGGCGGTGACCGCTCCGCGATCCTTCGCGTCACCGTTGGGGGTCGATTCCCTGTCCACCGGACACGCGAAAATCTATGTCGGCCGGAGTAGACATTGGGTGGTGGCGTGGCTATGGTTTCTCTCGTAGCCCAGAGAGACAGCAGGGCCCGGCAGAGATGAACTGCCGGGCAAGCGGTACCAGCAGTACAGGTGGTTGCAGTTCGCAGGACGGTGCGGCGGTGGAGTTCCGAAGCCAGGGATGTTGCAGGACGGCGACGGGACTGGCGGCCGGACCGGGTGGCCCGCAGTCATCAGGGGCCGCCGCAGCGGGACCGCGGTCATGGCAGGTGCGGTACCCGTGAGTGCAGTGCGCAGTAACCCAGCAGTGAAGAGTGAGCAGTACCCCTGGTGAAGGCGTCGGCTGCGGACGCGCGCACCGGGAAGTTCGGCAGTGGGGTTCCAAGCCAGAGAAGACGCAGGACGGGCAACGGGGCTGGCTGCCGAAGAGTGGCGCTGCCACAGGCCACTGAGCGGTTCGCATCATCAGCAGTACCCGCAGTGGATCAGTACCGCAGTACGCAGTACCCCGTAGTAAGCAGTTGATCACCGAGGAAGAACGGAGGAACCCGCGCCATCAGGATCGCCCGGGCGAAAGTCCTGAACCCGGGTACCGCAGGACATCGATAGCGAGGTGGTCTCCGGTCAAGCAACCGCGATCCCCGCGCCCCCGACAGCAGCCAAGTCGGGTCCGCGGACACAGAACGCCGGCGCAGTATCAGGGCCGGCAGGTGGTGTAGTAGTTCCTTCGGGGCCCTGGTGCCAGTACGGCACCAAGGCCCCCCCAAGGCGTTACCCCAGAGGGTGAAAATAAAGCAGATTTCGAGTACGGGCCGCTAGACGAAGAACCAAAACCCCCCAACAACAATGGGAGGGC
>NZ_JBHWBS010000065.1:12724-43085 GCF_042735655.1 Streptomyces sp. NPDC059567
CGGGCTTATTTTCGGGGCGGTTGTGTTTTTTTTTTTTTGGGGGGGGCGTGGGTGGCCGTCTCCCCCCCCGCCGCCCCTCCATGCGTTTCCCAGAGAGGTGCAAATGACAGCAGATGACTCGTACGGCCGTCTCGACGACGACGACTACCCCGCCTACACCATGGGCAGGGCCGCCGAAATGCTCGGCACCACACAAGGATTCCTCCGCGCCATCGGCGAAGCCCGCCTCATCACGCCGCTGCGCTCGGAAGGCGGCCACCGCCGCTACTCCCGCTACCAGCTGCGCATCGCCGCCCGCGCCCGCGAACTGGTCGACCAGGGCACCCCCATCGAGGCCGCCTGCCGCATCATCGTCCTCGAAGACCAGCTCGAAGAGGCCCAGCGCATCAACGCCGAATACCGCCGCGACGCCACATCCGACGCGCCGCCGGACTCGGCTTGAGGTGAGTCCGCTCCTCGTCGGCATCAACCGACGGGTGCAACCCGAAGGCTTGGCGGCGGATTATTCACGAGCAGAAGCCCGCGCGAGGTCCGCCCCCATGTCAGCACTGCGCGTGGCCTGGTAGATGCCGTATGCCCGGCCTGCGCGGAGCACGTTGCGCGTCAGTCAGCGCTGTCGAGGCCGGGTCGAGAACTCATGTCCGGAGTCGCGCGTCAGGCCGTCGACGCCTGTCGAGACTGCTCCGACTCGGTCCGGGAGAGTTCGTACTCGACTTCACCGTGCTCGGAGCCCTCGATCTGCTCCGGCCGGTCCCCGGTGAAGTTCCGAACGAGGGACAGGCCCGACTTTTCCATGACGCGACGGGATCGGGTGTTGACGGCCATGGTGTTGGCGGTGACCCGCTCGACCTCCAGGTCCGTGAACCCCCTTGTGAACCAGGGCTTGGGACCCCTCGGTGGCGTAACCGCGTCCCCATGCCGCCTGGTTCAACCGGTAGCCGAGTTCGACCACGGCAGGGCTGTCCTCCTCCAACGGCCGGAACTACAACCTTCGACCGCAGAGCTCCAGGGGCGCTCGCCGGATACCCCAAGGGGGGTCGGGTCGGTGTCCCGGCCTCGGTGAGCGGCTCGCTGCCCTCGGAGGCGAAGGCCGACACCCAGGATGATCCCGACGGTCTGCGGGAGAGCGAAGCCGGCCACGTAGCCGCCGCCCCGCAGAGTGGCGTCGAGGACACTCATGAACGTCCCCCGATCTCCCGGAGTAACTCCGGGTCCCTGTACGCAGGGCGGGTCCGCATCTGGACGTGACTTCCGGGATGGGACAGCCCTAACGTGGAGAGACAGGGAACAGACCTGGGGATGGCGTCATGCCCGTCAGCCTCGGATTCCCGGTCCTGGCCGGCGTGGCACCGCGGTCCGCAAACTGCGGGCGTGCCAGGGACGCCGTCGGACACCGGCTCTGACCTGCGGCGCCCGCCCCGGCCGACGGTTCGCTGTTCAGTGGGGTCCGGCCCATGGAGGTGCCAGGCATGGAGCGCAGTCAGGACAGTGCGGCTCAGCCCAAGTCGCGGGGGCGGCGTGTGGCCGACAGTCGTGCGGTGGAGGTCGCGTCCAGGGTCGGGCTCTGTGCCCGGGGAGTGATCTACGTACTGGTGGGGATTCTGGCCGTGCGGATCGGCCTCGGCAGCGACAGCGGCCAGGAAGCCGACCGGTCCGGCGCGGTGGGGACCCTCGGCGAGCAGCCGTTCGGCCGGGCTCTGCTGTGGGCGCTGGTGGTGGGGCTGGCGGCGATGGCGCTGTGGCGGCTGGCCGAGGCGGCGTTCGGACAGACGGTGGAGGGCGGCGACAAGTGGAGCCGGCGCCTGGGCTCCTTGGGGATGGCGGTGTTCTACACGGTGATCTGTATCGGCGTAGCGCAGACGGCGCTGGTCGGCGGATCCGCCGGCGGCCGCCCCGGTGACGAGACGTCCAAGGAGTACACCGCCAGGGTGCTGGCCTGGCCGGGCGGCCGGGTGATCGTCGGCGTGTTCGGGGCCGTCCTGATCGTCGTGGGCGCGGTGATACTGGTGCGCAGCCTGATGCGGAAGTTCGAGGAGAATCTCCGGACGGAAGAGATGCGCCCGGCGACACGGCGGGTTGTCGCAATACTGGGCATCGTCGGCGGCGTGGCATGCGGCGTGGTCGCGGCCGCGGCCGGCCTGTCCGTCCTGTTGGCCGCGGTGCGGTACGACCCCAGCCAGGCGAAGGGCCTGGACGAGACGTTGCGTTCGTTCGCCGCCACGCCCGCGGGGCCTGCCCTGTTGATCGCCGCCGCTGTGGGTCTCGTGCTGTTCGGCCTCTACTCGTTCTGCGAAGCCCGCTGGCGCAAAGCCGCTGCGCACGAGACTACGGCTGAACAGCCGGCCGGGTCTGCGGGCTCGGGGACACGCCCCAGTGCGTCCTAGCCAGGGGAACTCGTCCGGCGGCGTGGGCCGTTCATCTCTGTTCGGGCGGTTGCGCCGCACGTCCCGCCGTGTGCGTGCCGGGCGCCGATGGATACAGGTGAGCGATCTCGACCTGTGGCAGCGTTCGCTGGGCTTCGCGGCGCTCGGGTTCCTCACACTGGGTTCGAGTTCAGCGAGCGCGAGACGCCCTCATGGGCAGGCGATCCCAAGCTCAGCTTCGAGCTCCGCGCCTCGCACATGTCGGAGCTCCCCTATCTCTTCGACTTCCAGCTGCCCCTGTTCGAGAAGCTGACGGAGAAGCAGGAACGCCTCGGCAAGCGGATGACGGACACCTGGGTGGACTTCGCCGAGTCAGGGAAGACGGATTGGCCGAGCTTCCGCAGCGGCGGCTACGTGCAGTCGCTGGCCTCGGGGCCGTGGAAGCGTGCGGAGTTCACCAAAGACCACGACTACGCGTTCTGGAAGAACCTCCGCTGACGCCAAGCGTCGTCCCGCCGACAGAGGTGCCTGGGACGCCGGGCAGCACACGACTCGTGCCACTACGTGCCGGTCAGGGCGGTAAACAGCGGTCAACACGGGGGTTCCGCGGGCATCGGAACTCGGCTCCGCAGCGGACGTTTTCGCAGGTCACCAGGGTTTCAGACCCCCGAGTGCCGAGTGATTCCCAAGCTTATAGCGCGGGTTCGATTCCCGTCATTCACTCTTCTATGAAGGCCCAGGTCGGCGACCTGGGCCTTCGTCGTTGTCTTCGGGCTGCATTCGCCGGTGACGGCCGGCCGGGAACTCGGCGACGCCGAAGGGCGGTCTAGATGCGGGCGAACTTCTCGGTCTGGTGGACGAGTTCCTGAGCCATGGCGGCGCTGACCGTGGGTCTGGTTTCGCCGATCGTGCGCAGGTAGTCCTCGGTGGTGGGGCGGGCCCGGGCTCCGGTGTCGAAGGTGCGCTCGAACTGGACTTGGGAGACGGTGCGCGCCACATGGGCGATG
This sequence comes from Streptomyces sp. NPDC059567, assembly GCF_042735655.1. NCBI lineage: Bacteria > Bacillati > Actinomycetota > Actinomycetes > Kitasatosporales > Streptomycetaceae > Streptomyces > Streptomyces sp. NPDC059567. The sequence goes on from NZ_JBHWBS010000065.1 coordinate 16,095, forward strand.
TCGGCGGGGGTGAACCCCTCGCTGGCGGACGCCAGCGCCGCGCTGTCGGCCTCCGCGCCCGCTCGGGTCAGGTAGCTCTCCCACAGCGCGGTCCTCGCGCGGTGGTCGGGCGGACCGATCGGCAGCACGTAGTCGAAACGGCCGTGCCGCAGGAACGCGGGGTCGAGCGTGGTCACGTCGTTCGTGGCGCAGACGAGCAGCCGCCCGTCCTGGCCCCGGAACCGGACGATCGCCTTGAGCAGTTCGTTGACGACACCGACCGCGGTCGCGTCCGCACCGCTCCGGGTCCCCGCGATCTCCTCGACCTCGTCGATGAAGACCAGGACGTGGTCGAGCCGGGCGATCTCGTCGAAGCGCCGGTTCAGCCCGCTCGCCAGGCCGTACTCGGCGGCCAGCCGGGCGGGGAACAGTTCGAGGAACGGCCATCCCAGACGGCTGGCGACCGCATGCGCGAACGTGCTCTTCCCCGTCCCGGGCGGGCCGAACAGCATCACCGCCCGCGGCAGCTCCACGCCGTGCTGGGCGGCCATTTCGGGATGGGCCAGTGGCAGGACCAGGCGCCGCTCGATGAGCTCCTTCTCCCTCTGCATGCCCGCGACCTTCTGCCACAGTCCCCCGGGCGGCAGCTCCGCTCCCAGCGACGCGAGCATGCTGACCGCCTGCGGGGTCACTCGCCCGCGCTTCTCGAAGAAGACCAGGCCCGGACGGGCGCCGAAGCCGCAGTTGTGCAGGGCGGTGGCACCGGTCTCGCCCTCGGGCAGGACCGCGTGCACCGTTCGGACGCCACCGGCGAACAGCCGGTGCTCCAGCGCCGTGATCAGGTCACTGCCCAGCCCCTGGTGCCGCCAGGCAGGCGCCATGCTGATGCGCAGGATCCACGCCCGGTCACCCTCCACCCTGCTCACGGCGGCGCCGACCACCTCCTCGTCCGCGGTGGCCACCACCGCCGGGTGGGGAGCCTGGAGGGCCGCCACGGCGTCCGAGAGCGGAAAGAGAGGTGGCTCCTCGGCCGTACCGCTCTCCGCGTCGACTCGGAGCACCGCTTCGAGATCGTCCTGGGTGTAGTCCCTGACACGCCAACCCGTCATGGTCAGCTCCGCGTGTTCGGCCGTACTCCCATCATCGGCCGATGGGCGCGGGAAGCGCATGCCGGGCGAACGGTGCGGTCCAGGACCTCCACGGCGACGCCGGTGCCGCGGGCCGCCCGTGAGCCAGTCCCCGGGCCGGCCCGGGAGCTTCGTCGCTGTCCGTACCGACTCGCCCCGTGCGTCGGGTCACCGGACCGGGCCGTGGCGGGCGGAGCGGCGCGTGCGCAGAGCGATGTAGACGAGGTCTGCCACGAGCAGCGCGATGCCGATGAACAGCAGGAAGAGCAGTCCGTCGACGACGGCGCCGATGAGGCCCAGCACGATCGCCACGATGATCAGGGCCAGGAAGAGCGACACGAGGGTCACCTCCTCGGTCGGTCGGGGGGCTCAGCGGCGGGCCAGCTGCCGTTCACCGTTCGCCCCGGGCTCGTACGGAAGGTCGTAGTGCCGGAAGACCGCTTCCTCGTCCCCGGCGGGAAGGACGTCGTCGGTGTCGATCGAAGGGCACCGCTTCACCAGCGCCTTGTCGTGGACGACCTTCACATAGCCCGGCCCCACCATCGCCCCTTCCAGAGGGACGAACACCAGACGGTGCCGGGTGGGCAGGCCGATCCGGATCGTGGCCATGGCCGGCTCGTCGGTGCTGGTGTCGACGTAGATCGCCTCCAGCTCTCCGATCCTGTGGCCCCGCGTGTCCACCACGTCCTGGGTTCGCCACTCACGGATGTCCGCCATCTGGATCATGCCGACTCCTCGCGGTCGGTCGCTGGTTCGGGAAGCGTGGCGACGAGGATCTCGGCGGCCTGGGTGACGTTGTCGGCTCGGACCGCACGGGCCATGGCGTCACGTGCCGCGTCGGGCGTCGTGTCCGGCGGCACCACCATCAGGGCGAAGTGGTCGCTGTCGCCTCGGGTGATGAGGACGGTGTCGTCGCCGACGGGGAAGGAGTCGAGGTGCACGACACGGTCGTCGACGACCACACGAGTCGGGACCTCCTCCCAGGCGGCGGTGTCGAGGCCGACCCGCGTGATGGGACCGAGGTGTCCGGTGAGCACCTGGATCAGGGCGGGCAACTCGGCCGCGATGTGCCGGGAGCGGGGCCACCACGCGCCGTCGAGGACGCCTTCGCGCGCGGGTGTCGTCTGCAGCCGAAGCAGAGCCGTGCCGGGTTTCACCACTCGGTGGATCTCGTCCGGAAGGAGCTTCGGAGGGGTGGGAGTGTCGGATTCGGCCATGGTGGTCCGCCTGCCTGCGTGGGGTCGCCGACACCTCATGGCCGGCGCGATACCGCCGTGGTCTCACGGTACTCCGCGTGCCTGCGGTCACGCCCGCGACCACCGACCGGGCGGTGTTCCCGGGCGGAAATCAGCTGGTCGGAAAGCGCTCGTCCGACCCCGGCGCGGAGTACGCTGAAGGTACCGGGAGTAACCCGAACACCCGCTCCCATGCGGACGTCGTTTCCGGCGATCAAGACACTGGGCCGCCCTGCAGGGCGGCCCGGAGACGGGTCCGCGATCATGATCACCTTCGCACCCCCTCTTTCGGCGCGCCTGTCGCTGACACCGAAGACCACACTCACCGGCCTGTTGGACGGTGCTTGGTGGCCTCGTTCGCGTGACCTCGCAGCCGAGCTTCCGCCCCTGGTCGACGCGCTGGAAGGGCAGTACGGACGCATCACACGCGTCACCGTGAACCCCACCCGCTGGCCCGTCGTCCCGCACAAGGTCCCTGCCACCGGGCACACCGTGCACGTCGGCTGGTTCACCGAACAGGATCCCGACAAGATGATCCTGCTCTCCTACACCGTCGGCCGCTGCGACCTGCTGGTGATCCCGCCCGAGACCGAACCCGCCGCAGCCGCCCGGCTGATGACCGCCGCCGCCATCCCCGGCAGCAGCCTCACCGCCGGTGTCCTGATGTCCGACGAGGCCGCGACCGGCCGCCGTATGCGGGACGCCGGAAGCAGCGAGGACGCCTGGGAGACCGAAGGCGGGTCCGCCCCGCCGCTCCGGCACCCGGTCGTCGGAGCGCGGATGATCCCCCTGCCGGGGACCCCACGGAGGTGACGTCATGGAGACCTTGATCGCGCTCGCGGCAGGCGCCCTCCTGATCGCGCTCGGCATGCGCCTGATCCACCGGCTCAACGCCCAGCACGACGCACGCATCGCGGCCTACCACTTCAGCGACCCCTTCCCGGCCATCGCCCGTCCACCCGGCCACAGCCACCACACACCGACGGGGCAAGCCTCCCGCCGCAGGCTCACGGGCACCTGGCCCTGAGCACCAGGACCATTCCTCCGACCGAAGGCCGCGGGTGGGGCACCCGACACCCGGGACAACCCACCCGCCAGGCCTCTCGCTCGCCCGTGAAGGGACCACACCCCTTGTACCCCACCGACACCGCGGTCCTGCCCTCCGCCGGACACGCCGAGATCCGTATCGTCGCCGCCACCCCCGAAGCCGCCCGCGCGGTCGCCCAAGTGATCCGCCGCTCCTTCGCCGGGGCGGAACAGCGCAGCTATCCCGTACCCGAAGGCGGCACACGGCTGCACCTCACCGTGGACACCGGATCCGGCGCGGAACCCGCCCTCTCGTGGCTCGCCACCAGCAGACCGTCCTCTCGCACCGGCACCCACGTCGACGAGGTGTGAGGAGCGTCGGCCGTTCCTCACCCGCATGAAAGGACTCGGTCATGGCGACACTCCGCGAGCGACAGGTCTACCGCGAGCGGGTCCTGACCGCCCTCTACGAAGCCACCGAAGGCAACCGTCTCCTCGGAGTCCCGGGGCGGAAGCTGCGGAACGACCTGCGCATCCCGGAAGAGGACCTGGCCGCCGCATGCACGTACCTGGCCGGCGAGGACCTGATCACCGTCGACTGGGAACCCGGCAACACACCCGCGATGGTCTCCCTGACCCACCAGGGAATCCGCCGCATGGAGGCCGAAGAGGAGGAACGCGGCTGAGCCGGACTGCCCGATGACCCGCTCTGCCTCTCAGCCTCTCCAAGCCCGCAGTCGTACAATTGAAGACGGATCGAGCACGCTCACGTGTGACGATCCGGAAGGGCGGCCTCGGCGGAGTGAATGCGCTGGGGCCGTTGTGACGACCGCCGCCACATGAGACCCACGCGCCCGACGTCATCTCGCCGCCCGGTGCTGGTGGCCCACCTCTCGCGCGAGGTCCAGTCCGAGGACGCGGTCGAGAAAGGCGAACGTCTCGAACTTGGCGCCTGCCGGTACGTCGGCGCGCGCCGCCAGGGTGACCAGCGCGTCCAGGACGGCGGGGACGCCGAGATCATCGGCCAGCACGGCATGGGCATGTCGCAGCACGTCGGCGGGGATCGGCCGGGACGGCTCCTGTGCCCAGTCGGCCACCTGCTGCCGCCAGTCCGCCAGCGTCCGCCGGGCCTCGTCGAGCGCCGTGCTGGTGACCACGACCGGCGCGCGGTAGGCGTGGCCGAGCATCAGCATCCTCACGGCCAGCGGATCGGTCCCCTCCGGGGCGACGGCGTCCAGGAGCGCCGGGGCCAGGAAGTGGGCAGGGTCCGGGACGCCCCCCTCCCCGGATGCCGGGCCGACTTGGCCGACGTCGATGCGGACCCCGCCGACCGTGTCCTGCGCCGCGGTCCCGTGCGCGTGGACGTGCACGTCGGCAGCGGCGCAGAGCGTTCCGTTCGGATGGTGGACACCGACGGTGGCGGGCGGGTGGACGCCAAGAGCGGACATGGCGCGCTCAAGCGCCTGGGCCCGCTCCGGCGGCAGGTCCGGCGTGGTGAGGAACGTGCGGGACTGCAGGCCGTGCAACTCCGCTGTGCGCGCGAGTACGTCACCGGCCAGGAGCGCCCGCAGGTCCACCATGCCGATGCCGGCGTCACTGACCGGCAGGTGGACGCAGATGCTCAGCAGATGGCGGCTTACGGAGGGAATCTCCGCGAGGTGGCCGGTACGGGTGTCGACGATACGCAGCATGATGCGGAGGCTAGTCGCGGAAACCGCCGGCACCGGGGAGGACCTGACCAGGCGTCCGATATCGGCGGGACAGCGAGCGCGTTCCCCGTCCGTGCCCTCGGCAGCGGCGAACGGCGGTGGACTCGGGCGCGGAGGTGGTGCGCGGCCGGCCCTGGCGGGGCGTCTGCTGGCCATCGACGGAGCCCGGCCGTCGGTTGGGTCCCGGACGTGCCTCCGGGCCGCCCCCAGACAGGCCGGGGATGCAACCATTCCCTTCAGAGCTGGAACCCCCGGACGCCGACCGCGCGCTCGCGACCATAGCCGCGGGCACTGACAACACCCCTGTCATCGGTCGGCCGTTGAGCAACGAGCGTCCCATGACCGACCGACCGGAGTCGGGCGAGGTTCGTCGGCGCCGAGCTCACCGACGCCGACCTCTCGCGGGCGGACCTGTCGGAGGCCGTGCTGATCGCGGCGAGGGCCGAGGGGACGGTCCTGACCGACGCGATCCTGGAGGGCGTGCGGCGCCGGCGCCCTGAGGCGGCTCAGGAAGGCATGAGCTCCTTGTAGAAGAAGCTGCAGTCCTGGAGGGCGCCCGTGGGGTCGGAGGCGTACGCGGGCACCTTGCCGAAGCGGGTCCAGCCGGTCGTGGCGTAGAGGCGGTCGGCCGTGCTGTCGGTCTCCGTGTCGAGCAACAGCAGGGTGACGCCCGCCTCTTGGGCGGCCCGTTCGGCCGTGGACAGCAGGCGGCGGGCCAGGCCCTGGCCCCGGGCCTTCCGGTGGACCATCAGCTTGACGATCTCGGCGCGGTGGCGGCCGTTGGCCTTGGGTTCGAGGGCCAGGCTCACCGTGCCGACGATGCCGTCGGGGGTGTGGGCGGCCCAGACCTTCAGGGTGCCGGCGTCGAGCGCGGACCGCCGGGTGCGCCACCAGGCGGCCGCGTCCTCGTGGCCGAAGGGCTGGAGGAAGCCCAGCGACGCGCCGCTCGCGACGGCGTCGACCAGGACGTCGGCCAGGCCGTCGACGGCGGTGCCGAACGCTTCGGGGGAGAGATGGGTGATGGTGGGCATGGCGTCGGTTCCTCGGTTCCTCTGGGTTCTCGGAGCGGCACGCTCAGGGCAGGACGATCAGCAGCGCGTACCGCACCGGATCCGCGCCCAGGCAGCGGAAACGCGAGCGTCCCCAGAGCCGGAACCGCAGACAGTCCCCCGCCGCCAGCTCGTGCGCGCGGCCGCCCTCGGTCACCTCCAGGGCGCCTTCGAGGACCCAGATGTGCTGTTCGAGACCCGCGACCGGGGGCCCGTCGTACGCGATGTCCGCCCCCGGCCCCAGCACCCCCTCGACGAGCTCGCCGCGCAGCCCCGGATGCGGCGGCGACACCGAGCGGCGGATGAACCCCGCGGACTCGTCCCGCCACACCTCCTGCTGCTCGGCGCGGACCACCAGGGGCGGCTCGGACTCCACCTCGGCGAGGAGCTGGGACATCGTCAGCCCGTACGCCGCGCACAGCCTGCCCAGCAGGACGGCCGTCGGGCTCAGCTCGACCCGCTCCAGGCGCGACAGGGTCGACCGGCTCGCTCCCGTACGGCCGGCCAGGTCGTCCAGCGACCAGCCGCGCTCCGTCCGCAGCTCGGCGAGGCGGCCCGCAAGGCGGGTGTCGAGCGCGGTCGGCCCGGATTCGGCACCTGATCCCACTGATCCCATATCCGGGAATCTATCTCAGATACGGGATCCACTTCCAGAGGTCTCCTACGGCGCCAGCCGGCTGAACGCCACCTCGAAGCGCTCCACCGACACCACCCGCTGCCCCTCGCGCTGCGACGACTCGTCCCGTACCTCGGCCGCCCGGTCCTCACTGGCCACCATCGATGCCTCGTCCTCCCACAAGGTCAGCGACGTGGCCTTCCCCGTGGCGCGGTCGACGAGGTAGTACGCGCCCCGGAACCCCGGAAGGGTCTCCACCAGCTTGACGATCACCTCAGACTTGGCGGCCAGGTCGCCCTCCGGCGGTACGGGTGATCCCTGGTACGTGCTCAGCCTCGCGTACATCGACGGACGTCCTTTCCTCGGCGGCCAGGCAGCTCAGCACCAGCGTGCGACGACGGACCGCGCCCCGCATGTCAGCGCGGGACAATGGGGACGAGGAGGGCGCGGGGAGGACACGAAGAGAGGCCGGGGAGCGCGCGCGGAGGGCGTGAGGAGGCGGACGTCGTGACGCCGTACATAGCCGTGACCGCCCTGAGCCATGCGGGGCTGCTGCGCGACCACAACGAGGACAGTCTCGTCGTCGGGCCGTGGACGCTCTGCGGGACGGTGACCGACAGCCCCCAGACGATGCTGTTCCCCCTCGACCGGCCCCTTCTCGTCGCCGTCGCCGACGGGCTGGGCGGGCAGCCGGCCGGTGAGGTGGCCAGCGGTCTCGTCGTGCGCCGGCTCGCCGCGCTCGGCCCGGCCCTGGTCGGCACGGACGCCATGGGCGAGGCGCTGGAACTGTGCAACCGGGCCGTGTACGCGGCCGCCGACGGCCGCCCCGACCTGGCCACCATGGGGACCACGGTGGCTGGCACGCTCGTCCTGGAAGGGTCGCTGCTGTCGTTCAACGTCGGCGACAGCAAGGTGTACAACGCGGCGCCGGCCGGGCTGCGCCAGGTCAGCGTGGACGACAGCCCGCCGCCCCCGCCCGGACAACGCACCACCTCGGCCGTCCTCCAGACCCTCGGCGGCAGCCACACGTACAACGCCGTCACGCCCCATGTCGCGAGCTTCCCGCTCTCCCTCGGCGACCGCTATCTGGTGTGCAGCGACGGTCTCACCGACCCGGTGCCCGACGAGGAGATCGAGGACCTGCTGCGGGTGCACGACGACGGCAAGGCGGCCTTCGAGCTGTGGAAGGCCGCCATCGAGGCCGGCGGACCGGACAACATCACTCTCGCGCTGGTCCGCGTGGGGGACTGACCCTCAAACGGGCTCCCGCTCGGCCTCCTTCCCCTCCCCCGCGTCCTCATCCGCCAGGAACTCCATCACCGCCAGCGCGAACAGCAGCGCCAGCGCCAGGCCCAGGACCACCCAGCCCGTCGGATGGCTCCAGATGATGTACACGACGACCGCCGCGGCCACCAGGATCCAGGTGATCCACGTCCGGTGCCGGCTGACGAACGGGCCGACCGGGCCCGTCCGCATGCCCACGCGGTCGGCCGTCTGACGCATGGCCCGGATGCCCGAGTGCCACAGCTGACGGACCACCGTGGCCCATCGGCCGGGGCCGGAGAGCCAGGCCGCGAGCGCGAGGACCACCCCGAGGACCACGACCATCCTGATCGTCGTACGGAGGAGACGGATCAGGGCGTCGTAGACGGACTCGGCGGCCGCCTGCGAGACGGTGTCGGGCAGGGCGTTGAGATAGACCGTACGGAAGACGGTCAGGCCGACGGCGAGAACCAGGGCCGCGGCGACGAAGCCGAGCGCCGCGGCGATCAGGGAGCGGCGCCGGTGGGTGGAGAGCAGCACACCGGCCGCGGCGAGCAGGACGGCGATGACCGGCAGCCAGAAGCCCATCAGTTCGAGGAGCCGGAAGCCGGTCTTCACCTTCCCGATGTCGTCGGCCTTGAGGATGGTGAAGTCGGTGTGCACCTCGGGGATCTTCTCGGCGACCGAGAGGCCGGACTCGACGAGGCGTTGCTTGACCCGTTCGATGACGGGCGCGAGGTCGAGCGTCACCGTGTCGTTCTTGATCTCCACCGCGCCCTCGCCGCTGCCGGTCAGGGCGCGGACGACCGAGGTGTGGATCGCGCGGTTGGCGTCGGTCCAGACCGTCTCGAAGCCGTCCGAGGCGACGATCTCCTCCGCCTTGTCGTGGACGAAGCTCTGCACCGCGCTCTCGAGGGAGTCACCCAGACGGCCCAGCGCCCGCGCCAGGAGCGGGCGTTGTTCCGGGGCGACGCCCTCCAGGAGGTCTTGGAGGTCGATGTGTTCCATGACCGCGCCGGTGACCCGGTTCGCCACGGCGGCCTGGATGTCCGGGTCCGAGGCGAGCGGTTTGACCGTGGCGACGTAACGGTCGGTGTCACCGACGATGTCGGCCGTCCAGGCGGCGACGATGCCCAGCGGGGCGAGCACGCAGCCGAGGACGATCAACAGCGCGGCGAAGAAGGAGCGCAGCCGGTGGCGGCGCACGGGCGGCCGCCCGGCCTCCGCCTCCAGGGCGGCGACCCGCGCCCGCAGCGCCTCCAGTTCGCGGTCGGAGTCTGGTGTGTTCATCCCTCCGCTTTCCCGAGCATTCGCCGAAATCGCTATGAATCATGCCAATTCTCCGAGCGGGTGGTGGGTTTGTCGCTCCGGGCTGGGCCGATCGCGCCCCGGCACCCGGATGCCGCAGCACCGGAGGGCGGGCCACGGACCCTGTCGCACGATCGGCCGTCCGCGCGATCATGGGGGCATGGTCATGAAGCTGCGCTGCGCCGTACTCGACGACTATCAGGGCGTCGCCCTCTCCTCCGCCGACTGGAGTCCGCTCGCCGACCGCGTCGACGTACGCGTGCTGCGCGAGCACCTGACCGACCGGGACGCGCTCGTCGCCGCGATCGAGGACTGCGAGATCGTGGTCGTCATGCGGGAACGGACGCCGATGGACGCCGAGTTGCTGAAGCGGCTGCCGCGACTGCGGCTGATCGTCACGTCCGGGATGCGCAACGCCTCGATCGACCTGGCCGCCGCGGCCGGACTGGGGATCACCGTCTGCGGTACGGCCAGCAGTTCCGAGCCGCCCGCCGAGCTCACCTGGGCCCTGATCCTGGGCCTGGCCCGGCAGGTGCGGACCGAGGCGCAGGCGCTGCGCGAGGGCGGGCCCTGGCAGTCGACGGTCGGGATGGACCTGGCCGGCCGGACCCTCGGGCTCGTGGGCCTCGGCAAGATCGGCGGCCGGGTCGCCCGCATCGGGCTCGCCTTCGGCATGGACGTCCTCGCCTGGAGCCCGAACCTGACACGGGAGCGGGCCGCGGAGTGCGGCGTCACCCTCGCGCCGGGCAAGCGGGAACTGATGGAGCGCAGCGACATCGTCTCGCTGCACATGGTCCTCTCCGACCGCACCCAGGGGCTGATCGGCGAGGCCGAGCTCGACGCGATGCGCCCGTCCGCGTACCTGGTGAACACCTCCCGCGCGGGGCTGGTCGACGGCGAGGCGCTGCTGCGGGCGTTGCGCGAGGGCGGGATCGCGGGGGCGGGGCTCGACGTCTTCGCCACCGAACCGCTCGCCGCCGACGACCCGCTGCGCACGCTGCCGAACGTCCTCGCGCTGCCGCACCTCGGGTACGTGACGGAGGGCAACTACGCCCGCTACTTCGGACAGGCGGTCGAGGACATCGAGGCGTATCTGGCGGGGACGCCGGTACGGACGCTGGGGTAGGGGGCGCCGCCGGGTCGGGGCCCGGCACGGACGCCGCGCCGGGTGGTGCCCAGGGCGCCGGTACGGACGCCTGGGTACGGCCGCCGGTCGGCCCGAGCCGGACGCCCGCCGCGCCGGGTGGTGCCCGGGGCGCCCGGACGGCCGCCTGGGTACGGACGCCGGTCGGCCCGAGCCGGACGCCCGCCGCGCCGGGTGGTGCCCGGGGCGCCGTTACGGACGCCGGGGCGGGGCCGGAGTCGGCACCGACGCCAGGCCCCCGCACCGCGCCTACGGCCCCGCGAGGCTCGTCCGGACCAGTGACAGGAGCTCGTCGTCCGTGAGGCCCAGCGTCCGGGCATCCGCCACGACCGCGTGGACGCGCTCGACGAGGCGGGCGCGGTCCGGGGCCGGGGCGTCCGGCACGAGGAGTGACGAGCGGGCGGCCGTGTGGGACGGTGGACGCATGCCGGTACCCGTGATCCTCGACTGCGATCCCGGCCACGACGACGCCTTCAACATCCTGCTGGCCGCGGCCCATCCGGCCGTCGACCTGCTGGCCATCACGACGGTGGCGGGCAATCAGACGGTGGAGAAGACCACCCTCAACGCCCGTCGGGTGTGCGCGGTCGCCGGCATCCACGGGGTGCCGATCGCGGCCGGCCGGTCCCGGCCGCTGCACGGCGCACCGCTGGTCGCCGAGAACATCCACGGCGGCTCGGGGCTCGACGGGCCCGGGTTCGGCGAGGGCGAGCCGGACGTGCCGCAGGATCCGCGCGACGCCCTCACCCTCACCCGGGACATCCTGCTCACCCAGCCCGCGCCCGTGACGCTCGTCCCGACCGGACCGCTGACCAACATCGCGACGCTGCTGCTGGCCCATCCGGAGCTGACGCAGCGGATCGAGCGGATCGTGCTGATGGGCGGGTCGACCGGGCGCGGGAACACCACGCCGGCCGCCGAGTTCAACATCCTGTGCGACCCGGAGGCGGCGGACATCGTCTTCGACAGCGGGGTACCGATCACGATGTTCGGACTCAACGCCACCCATCAGGCCCAGGCGACCCCGGACGTCATCACCCGTATCGCCGCGCTGGGCACGCCGCTCGCCAAGCTCTGCATCGAGCTGCTGACCTACTTCGCCGCCACCTACCGCGAGGTCTACGGCTTCGACGCACCGCCGCTGCACGATCCGCTGACCGTGGCGCATCTGATCGACCCCTCGCTGATCAGCCTGGTGCGGGCGGCGGTGACGATCGAGCTGACGGGTACGCACACGCGCGGGGCGACGGTCGTGGACCTGGACGGCGTGACGGGCCGCCCGGCCAACGCGGAGGTGGGCATGGAGGTCGACGTGCCGGGCTTCTGGGACCTGATCGTGGAGGCCGTGCGGGTCCTGGGCGAGCGCTCCCCGGACTGACGAGACGGAACGTCTTGCGGAATGACGAGCGACCCCTTATGGTCGAGATACGCGAGACGAGACGTCTCGTATCATTGTTTCCAGGCAAAGGATCCGCCCTTGTTCCGTGTCCAACTCACCGACGTCACCAAGCGCTACGACGACCGGCTCGTCCTCGACCGGGTCTCCCTCACCGTCCGGCCCGGCGAACGCGTCGGCGTCGTCGGCGACAACGGTTCCGGGAAGTCCACCTTCCTCCGGCTCCTCGCCGGACTGGAGCGGCCCGACAACGGCACCGTCGCCGTGGACTCCCCCGGCGGGCTCGGCCACCTCGCCCAGACCCTCGACCTCCCCGGCACCGCATGCGTCGGCGACGCGGTCGACCGCGCGCTCGCCGACGTACGGAAGCTGGAGCGGGCGATCCGGGCCGCCGAGGCGGAGCTCTCCGTACTACCGGCGACCGAGTGGGGGTCCCCCCGGGGCGAAGCCCTAGGGGGAGAGTACGCCGCCCTTCTCGCCGCGTACGAGGCACGCGGCGGGCGGGACGCCGACCGCCGGGTCGAGACGACCCTGCGGCAGCTCGGCGAGCGGGAGCCGCTCGACCGCGACCGGCCGCTCGGCACGCTCTCCGGCGGGCAGCGCTCCCGGCTCGCGCTCGCCGCGACCCTGGCCGCCGACCCCGAACTGCTGCTGCTCGACGAGCCGACCAACGACCTCGACGACGAGGCCGTCACCTGGCTGGAGGAACGGCTGCGCACCCACCGGGGGACGGTCGTCGTCGTCACCCACGACCGGGCCTTCCTCGACCGGGTCACGACCGCCGTCCTGGAGGTGAACGGCGAGCTGCGCACGGTCCGCAGATACGGCAACGGCTACGCCGGCTATCTGACCGGCCGGGCGGCCGAACGGGCCCGGTGGGAGCGGGAGTACGAGGAGTGGCGGGCCGAGACCGCCCGGTACGCGGCGCTCGCCGACGCGAACATCGACCGCTTCTCCGCCATCCCGCGCAAGGCCCCGGCGTCCTTCAGCGGGGCGGGCGCCTTCCGGGCCCGGTCACGGGCGCACGGCGCGATGAGCAGGATCCGGGCCGCCCGCGAGAAGCTCCAGCGGCTCACCGAGAACGCGGTGGCGGCGCCGCCGGACCCGCTGCGGTTCACGGCCGGCATCGAGGGCTCGGCGGGCGCGGTCGCGCTGACCGACGTACGGGTGGAGGACCGGCTGCGGCTCGACTCCCTGCACCTGGCGCCCGGCGAACGGCTCCTGGTCACCGGCCCGAACGGCGCCGGCAAGACCACGCTCCTCAAGGTCCTCGCGGGCGAACTGCCCCCGGACGGCGGGACGGTGACGACCCCGCCCCGGGTCGGGATGCTCCGCCAGGACACCGATCTGCCGGACGACCCGCGAACGGTCGCCGCGGTGTTCGGGGAGGACCGGGAGGAGGAGCTGCTACGGCTCGGACTCTTCCGGGCCGCCGATCTGTCCACGCCGGTACGGGAGTTGTCGACCGGCCAGCGCCGCAAGCTGGAGCTGGCCCGCCTGGTCACCCGCCCGTCCGATCTGCTCCTCCTCGACGAACCGACCAACCACCTGGCCCCCGGCCTGGTGGAGGAGCTGGAGGCCGCCCTCGCCACCTATCCGGGCACCCTGGTGATCGTCACCCACGACCGCCGGATCCGAGCCGGCTTCCGGGGCCGCCGGCTCGAACTCGCCGCGTGGGCTAGCGCACCGTGTCCGGCGTGAAGGGGGGCTGCTCGAAGGTCGGTACGGGGATCACGATCACGTCGTCCCCCGGCGTGTACGGCGGAGGCATCTCCGGCGTGGGCAACGGACGGTCCGGCGCCGGGACCGGGTTGGGCCCGGAGTTCGGGTTCTGTGGCTCCGTCCGCGACCGGGTGCCGGACTTCCGCTTCGCGCTCGCCTTCGGGCGCGGTGACACGTACGCCGTCGGCGGCGGGGTCGTACGGGTCGCGGACGGCGTCGCGGACGGGCTCGCCGACGTCGACGCACTCGGCGAAGGCGTCGGCGTCACCGTCGGTGACGCCGAGGAGGCGGAAGGGGAACCGGACGGGGACGAGGGACGCTTCCGGTCCCCGTCCGTACCGCCGTCCCCGCCGCACCCGCTCAGTACCAGCCCGGCCAGCAGCGCCACCGCCGCCGGACCGGATCCTCTTCCGCCGAGGGCACGCATGCCCCTCACCCCACCCCTGGAGACCTGATCCGCACGTTCGTGCGGCCGGAATCGTACCGTCGGCGGGCGGGCCGTCAGCCCTCGCCGTCGTCCTCCAGGTCGCCCTCCGTGTCCAGGAACACCTGGCGCAGGGCCGCCAGGGTCTCCGGGTCCGGCTTCTCCCACATGCCGCGGGACTCCGCCTCCAGGAGGCGCTCCGCGATGCCGTGCAGGGCCCAGGGGTTGGCCTCCTTCAGGAAGGCCTGGTTCTCCGGGTCGAGGACGTACGTCTCCGTCAGCTTGTCGTACATCCAGTCGGCGACCACACCGGTCGTCGCGTCGTAACCGAAGAGGTAGTCGACCGTCGCCGCCAGCTCGAACGCGCCCTTGTAGCCGTGGCGGCGCATCGCCTCGATCCACTTCGGGTTGACCACCCGGGCGCGGAAGACCCGCGAGGTCTCCTCGACCAGGGTCCGCGTGCGGACCGTCTCCGGGCGGGTGGAGTCGCCGATGTACGCCTCGGGCGCCGAGCCCGTCAGCGCGCGGACGGTCGCCACCATGCCGCCGTGGTACTGGAAGTAGTCGTCCGAGTCGGCGATGTCGTGCTCGCGCGTGTCCGTGTTCTTCGCGGCCACCGCGATCCGCTTGTACGCCGTCTCCATCTCCGAGCGCGCCGGACGCCCTTCGAGGCCGCGGCCGTAGGCGTATCCGCCCCACACCGTGTACACCTCGGCGAGGTCCGCGTCCGTACGCCAGTCGCGCGAATCGATCAGCTGGAGGATGCCCGCGCCGTACGTACCCGGCCGCGAGCCGAAGATACGGGTGGTCGCCCGCCGCTCGTCGCCGTGCTCGGCCAGGTCGGCCTGCGCATGCGCCCGTACGAAGTTGTCCCCGGCCGGCTCCTCCAGCGAGGCGGCCAGCCGTACGGCGTCGTCGAGGAGCCCGATGACGTGCGGGAACGCGTCCCGGAAGAAGCCCGAGATGCGCAGCGTCACATCGATGCGCGGACGGCCCAGCTCGGCGAGCGGGATCGGCTCCAGGCCGTTCACCCGGCGCGAGGCGTCGTCCCAGGTGGGGCGGATGCCCAGCAGGGCCAGCGCCTCGGCCACGTCGTCGCCCGCCGTGCGCATCGCGCTCGTGCCCCACAGGGAGAGACCGACGGAGGTCGGCCACTCTCCGTTGTCGGAGCGGTAGCGCTCCAGGAGCGAGTCGGCGAGCGCCTGACCGGTCTCCCACGCGAGACGGGAGGGGACGGCCTTGGGGTCGACGGAGTAGAAGTTCCGGCCGGTCGGCAGCACGTTCACCAGACCGCGCAGTGGCGAGCCCGACGGCCCGGCGGGCACGAAGCCGCCGTCCAACGCGTGGACGGCATGGGAGAGTTCGTCGGTCGTGGCGGAGAGCCGCGGGACGACCTGCTCACAGGCGAAGCGGAGCACGGCCTGGACATCGGCGCCGTACGCGGCGGCGACCGCCGGGACCGCGTCCACGGACCAGTCCGCCGCCTCCATCGCCTCGACCAGCTCGCGCGCCGTCGCCTCCGCCTCGTCGGCGGTGGTCCGGGTCGCGGCCGACTCGTCCAGACCCAGGGCCTCGCGCAGACCCGGCAGGGCCTGCGTACCGCCCCAGATCTGCCGGGCGCGCAGGATCGACAGCACGAGGTTCACCCGCGCCTCGCCGACCGGCGCCCCGCCGAGCACGTGCAGACCGTCCCTGATCTGCGCGTCCTTGACCTCGCACAGCCAGCCGTCGACGTGCAGCAGGAAGTCGTCGAAGCCGTCGTCCTCCGGCCGGTCCTCCAGGCCCAGGTCGTGGTCGAGCTTCGCCGCCTGGATCAGCGTCCAGATCTGCGCGCGGATCGCGGGCAGCTTGGACGGGTCCATGGAGGAGATCTGCGCGTACTCGTCGAGCAGCTGCTCAAGACGCGCGATGTCGCCGTAGGAGTCGGCGCGCGCCATCGGCGGCACCAGGTGGTCGACGAGCGTCGCGTGCACGCGCCGCTTGGCCTGCGTGCCCTCGCCCGGGTCGTTGACCAGGAACGGGTAGATCAGGGGGATGTCGCCGAGCGCCGCGTCCGGGCCGCAGGCGGCCGACAGGCCCGCGTTCTTGCCGGGCAGCCACTCCAGGTTGCCGTGCTTGCCGAGGTGGACCATCGCGTCCGCCCCGAAGCCGCCGTCCTCGGCGCGCGCCGCGATCCAGCGGTAGGCGGCCAGGTAGTGGTGGGACGGCGGGAGATCGGGGTCGTGATAGATCGCGATCGGGTTCTCGCCGAAGCCGCGCGGCGGCTGGATGAGGATCAGCAGGTTCCCGCGCCGCAGCGCGGCGAGGACGATGTCGCCCTCCGGGTTGCGGGACCGGTCCAGGAACATCTCGCCGGGCGCCGGGCCCCAGTGCTCCTCGACGGCCTCGCGCAGTTCGGCCGGGAGCTGGGCGTACCAGCGCTTGTAGTCGGCGGCCGGGATGCGGACGGGGTTCTTCGCCAGCTGCTCCTCGGTGAGCCAGTCCTGGTCGTGGCCGCCGGCCTCGATCAGGGCGTAGATCAGCTCGTCGCCGTCACCGGAGACCAGGCCCGGGATCTCCTCGACCGGACCGAAGTCGTAGCCCTCCTCACGGAGGCGGCGCAGCAGCGCGACGGCGGAGGCGGGGGTGTCGAGGCCGACCGCGTTGCCGATCCGGGAGTGCTTGGTCGGGTAAGCGGAGAGGACCAGAGCGAGCTTCTTCCGCTCGTTCGGGATGTACCCCAGGAGCGCGTGGCGGACCGCGATCCCGGCGACGCGGGCGGCGCGCTCGGTGTCGGCGACGTACGCGGGCAGCCCGTCCTCGTCGATCTCCTTGAAGGAGAACGGGACGGTGATGAGCCGGCCGTCGAACTCGGGGACGGCGACCTGGCTGGCGGCATCCAGCGGGGAGAGACCCTCGTCGTTCTCCTCCCAGGCCGAACGCGAGCCGGTGAGGCAGAGCGCCTGCAGGATCGGTACGTCGAGGGCGGCGAGCGCGCCCGCGTCCCAGGCCTCCTCGTCGCCGCCGGCCTGCGCCTCGGCGGGCTTGGTGCCGCCGGCCGCGAGGACGGTGGTGACGATCGCGTCGGCACCGCGCAGGCGGTCGAGCAGCTCCGGCTCGGGGGCGCGCAGGGACGCGACGTACAGCGGCAGGGCCCGGGCGCCCTTGTCCTCGATCGCCTCGCAGAGGGAGTCGACGAAGGCGGTGTTCCCGCTCATGTGGTGGGCGCGGTAGTAGAGCACGGCGACCGTCGGGCCGTCGGTCGTGCGGGGCGTGCGCTCCAGCGGGCCCCAGGTCGGCGCGGCGGCCGGGGCGTCGAAGCCGTGGCCGGTGAGCAGCACGGTGTCGGAGAGGAAGCGGGCCAGCTGCTCCAGGTTGGCCGGGCCGCCGTGCGCGAGGTAGGCGTGGGCCTCGGTGGCGACGCCGACGGGGACGGTGGAGGTCTCCATGAGCTGGGCGTCGGGGGCCTGTTCGCCGGAGAGCACGACCAGCGGCTTCTCCGCCGTCCGCAGCGCCTGCAGGCCCTCTTCCCAGGCGCGCAGACCGCCGAGGAGGCGGACGACGACGAGGTCGGCGCCGTCCAGGAGCCCGGGCAGGTCGTCCAGGGCGAGGCGGGAGGGATTGGCGAACCGGTACTCGACGGGGCCGCCGGCCGCGCGGGCGCTGAGCAGGTCGGTGTCGGAGTGCGACAGCAACAGAATTCGCATGCGTGCGCAGGCCTTCCTCGGGGTTGTCCGCGCCCCGGGTGGTCGTATGGACGGCAGGAGTTCCTGACTCACCCGGCCGCGGGTGCGACCTGGCTCACAGTGGCGGGACCGCGCCGGATTCTCACCGGGCTTCCTCCCCGGGGTCCTGGGACCCCATGCCGTCTGCATAGTAGATCGTGCTCACGGCGGGCAGGGGTCGTCCCCAGGGGTCGCCCGGATCCACGTGGGTATGCTCGCCGCCATGCCGCCCACCCCGCCCACAACGCCCAACCGGGGCGAAGCTCTCATACGGGACCGTGGCGATGCCTGCCCCGGCGCGCTGCGCCTGCACCCCGCCGACGACGGCGGCCTGGCCCGACTGCGCCTGCCCGCAGGGCTGTTGACGGCACATCAGGTCGAGTCCCTGGCGTCGGCGGCGGAGTCTTTGGGCGACGGCCGCGTCGCGGTCACGTCCCGGGGCAACGTGGAGCTGCGCGGTCTCGACGGGGGCTGCGGAGCGGAGCTGGCGGACCGGCTGACGGAGGCGGGCCTGCTGCCCTCCTCCACGCACGAACGCGTCCGCAACATCGTCGCCTCCCCGACCGCGGGACTGGACGGACTCGGCCACGCGGACGTGCAGTTGTGGGCCCGCGAACTGGACGCGCTGCTCTGCGCGGCCCCCTGGACGGCTGCCCTGTCGGGCCGCTTCCTCTTCGCCCTGGACGACGGCCGCGGCGACGTGGCGCGGCTGGGCGGAGATGTGACCTTGATCGCAGGAGGGCGGTCGGTCCGGCTCCGGGTGGGCGACCGGGTCTTCCGGGTCGCCACCGCCGACGCCCCCCGCGCCGCGCTCGCCGCCGCCGGGGCCTTCCTCGAAGCTGCCCGCGACGCCGGGAACGGGGCCTGGCGGGTGCGGGAGCTGCCCCAGGGGCAGCAGCCGGACCTCGCCGCCGCGCTCGCGCGGGCCGGGGTCGACGCCCATCCCGTCGTCCCCGCACCACCGCTGCCGCATGCCGCGCCGCCCCGGCCCGGACCCCTCGGCGGGAACGCGCTGCACGTGCTCGCGCCGCTCGGGCGGCTGACCGCCGCCCAGCTCCGCGCGCTGCTGCCCGCCGACGAGGTACGGCTCACGCCCTGGCGCGGGGCCGTCGTCGTCGGGGCCTCCCGCACCCGGCTCCCCGCGCTGGACGCGGCCGGGCTGATCACCCGCCCCGACGACCCCTGGGTCGGCGTCGGCGCCTGCACCGGGCGGCCCGGCTGCGCCAAGTCCCTCGCCGACGTCCGCGCCGACGCCGTACCCGGCGCGCCCGGCCTCCCCGTCCACTTCTCCGGGTGCGAGCGCCGGTGCGGCCACCCCCAAGGCGCCCCCGGCACCTGGGTCGACGTCCTCGCCACCGCCGAGGGCACCTACCTCGTGGACGGCCGCCCCACCCCCCGTACCTCCCTGACCGAAGCAGTCGCAACGGCCCGCACAACGAGATGAGCGAGAACGACACGATGTTCGCCTACGAGAAGGACGGCGCGGAGATCTACCGCCAGTCCTTTGCCACGATCCGCGCCGAGGCGGACCTCGCGGATCTGCCCGCCGACGTCGCCACGGTCGCGGTCCGCATGATCCACGCCTGCGGCATGACCGACCTCGTCCGCGACCTCGCCTACTCGCCGCAGGTCGTCTCCCGCGCCCGCGCCGCCCTGCGCGCCGGCGCACCCATCCTCTGCGACGCGCAGATGGTCGCCAGCGGAGTGACCCGCAAGCGCCTGCCCGCCGACAACGACGTGGTCTGCACCCTCTCCGACCCCGCCGTGCCCGCCCTCGCCGCCGAGCTCGGCACCACCCGCAGCGCCGCCGCCCTCGAACTCTGGCGCGACCGCCTCGAAGGCTCCGTCGTCGCCATCGGCAACGCGCCCACCGCCCTCTTCCACCTCCTGGAGATGATCGCGAAGGGCGCGCCCCGCCCGGCCGCCGTCCTCGGGATACCGGTCGGCTTCATCGGCGCCGCCGAGTCCAAGGACGCCCTCGCCGCCCAGACCCTGGGCCTCGACTACCTCGTCGTACGGGGCCGGCGCGGCGGCAGCGCGATGACCGCGGCCGCGATCAACGCCATCGCGACGGAAGCGGAGATCCAGGCATGAGCGCCGACGCCCCCGGCAAGCTGTACGGAGTCGGCCTCGGCCCCGGCGACCCGAACCTGATGACGGTCGCCGCCGTGAAGGCCATCGCGTCCGCCGACGTCGTCGCCTACCACTCGGCCCGCCACGGCCGCTCCATCGCGCGCTCCATCGCCGCCGAGCACCTCCGCGAGGACCACATCGAGGAGCGGCTCATGTACCCGCTCACAGTGGAGACCACCGACCACCCCGGCGGCTACCGCGGCGCGCTCGACGACTTCTACGAGGAGGCCGCGGCCCGTCTCGCCGCCCACCTGGACGCCGGTCGCACCGTCGCCGTGCTCGCCGAGGGCGACCCGCTCTTCTACGGCTCGTACCAGCACATGCACAAGCGGCTCGCGGACCGCTACGACACCACCGTCATCCCCGGCGTCACCTCCGTCAGCGCGGCCGCCGCGCGGCTCGGCGAGCCGCTGTGCGAGGCGGAAGAGGTCCTGACGATCATCCCCGGCACGCTGCCGGAGGACGAGCTGACGGCCCGCCTCGCGGGCACGGACTCGGCGGTCGTGATGAAGCTCGGCCGCACGTTCCCGACCGTGCGCCGCGCCCTGGAACGCGCGGACCGCCTGGAGGACGCGCGGTACGTGGAGCGGGCGTTCATGGCGGGCGAGCGGACGGAGATCCTCTCCGAGGTGGACCCCGAGACCGTCCCGTACTTCTCGGTCGCCGTCCTGCCCTCCCGTATCGACGCCGTCACCCCCGAGTCCCGGGAGACCGTCGGCGAGGTCGTCGTCGTCGGCACCGGCCCGGCGGGAGCGCCCTGGCTGACCCCGGAGTCGCGCGGCGCGCTGGTCAACGCCGACGATCTCGTCGGCTACACCACCTACCTCGACCGCGTGCCGGCGCTGCGCCCCGGCCAGCGCAGGCACGGCTCGGACAACAAGGTCGAGTCCGAGCGCGCCGAGTTCGCCCTCGACCTCGCCCGCCGCGGGCGCCGGGTCGCCGTCGTCTCGGGTGGCGACCCCGGTGTCTTCGCCATGGCCACGGCGGTCCTTGAGGTGGCGTCGGAGGAGCGGTACGCGGACGTTCCCGTACGGGTCCTTCCCGGCGTGACGGCCGCGAACGCGGCGGCCGCCGCGGCGGGTGCCCCGCTCGGCCACGACTACGCGACCATCTCCCTCTCCGACCGGCTCAAGCCCTGGGACGTGATCGCCGCCCGGCTGCGCGCCGCGACCCGGGCGGACCTGGTCCTGGCTCTCTACAACCCGGGCTCCAAGTCCCGTACGCACCAGGTGGCGGCCGCCCGCGACCTGCTGCTCGAACTCCGCTCGCCCGAAACCCCGGTGGTCGTGGCGCGCGACGTCGGCGGCCCGGAGCAGTCGGTACGGGTGGTGACCCTGAAGACCCTGGAACCGTCCGAGGTCGACATGCGGACGCTGCTCCTCATCGGCTCGTCACAGACGCGCGCGGTCGAACGCGGCGACGGCCGCACGATCACCTGGACACCGCGGCGGTACCCGGAGGAGTGACGGGGGCCGCGGGGACGGGACCGGTCGCGGCGGGGGGAACCGTCGCGACGGGGCCGGTCGCGGCGGGGCCGGTCGCGACGGGGCCGGTCGCGGCGGGGCAGGTCGTTGTCGCAGCGGGGCAGGTCGTTGTCGCAGCGGGGCAGGTCGTTTTCACCGGGCCGGTCGCCGGACTCGCCCTGCACGTCAACGGGTGAAGGTCCCCAGCCCTTCGGTGTCCAGATACTCGACGCGGACGCTCTTGCCGTCCAGGGAGAAGGTGACCCCGGTGCGACCGACGGCGTTCTCGCCGCGCGTCGCGAAGCTGAACGTGTCGCCGTCATAGTGCGTCAGCGGGTACGTCTCCGGCTCCGGCCCCAAGGACAGCGTCAGCCGTCCGTCAGCGCCCTCGGTGACCTTCAACTGGCCGTAATAGTCACTGGAGTACGTACCGGTGTAGGCATCGGCGTTCTTCGCCGGCTTGGCGTCGGTCGGCGGGCGGGCATAGTCGGTGTCGGACCGGCCCGCGTCCTCCTGCTGCTGGTAGATCGCGTCGACGAGCGGGATCCAGTCGCGGCTGGGCTTGCCGTTCTGGGCGATGTCGAAGAAGTCGAGGGCGACGGCGTCGGCCACACCGGCCGGGGCGCCGTTGGTGAGGACGACGATGCCGAGCTGCTCGCCCGGCAGCATCGTGACGTTGGTGTGCGCGCCGAGCGCGAACGCACCGGTGTGGGAGAGACGGAGACGGCCCTCGTCGTCGTAACTCACGTTCCAGCCGAGACCGTAGAAGCCGGTCCGGGCGGCCGGGGCATGGGGCGGATTGGCGACGGACTGCGGCCAGTGGGTGCGCTCCAGAGCCTCGGCGTCGATGATCTGCCGACCGTCGAGCTTGCCGTTCGCCAGCTGCAGGCGCATCCAGATCCCCATGTCACGGGCGTTGGAGCTGACCCCGCCGGCCGGCGACTGGGCGTCGGGATCGCGCAGACTCGGCTTCCAGCTGCCGTCGGCGGCCTGGACATGCCCCACGGCACGGTCGGACCGCTGCTCGAAGTCCTCGAAGGTCGAGCTGGTGGAGACCATCCCCGCCGGCTTGTAGAGCGTGTCGGCGGCGAGCTTCTCCCAGACCACGCCCTTCTCGTCGGCGACGGACTCGGCGGCGGCCGTGAGACCGAAGTTGGTGTACGCATAGCTCGCGCGGAACGGCGCGAGGGGCTCGTAGCACAGGTGGGACAGGATGTACGCCTGGTCATATCCGAGGTCTTCAAGCAGGTCCCCGGCATGATCGGGTAGCCCGCTGCGGTGCGAGAACAGGTCGGCGACGGTGACGTGCTCGGTCACCCAGGGATCCTTCAGCCGGAAGTCCGGGAGATGGGGGCTGACCGGCTTCTCCCAGCCCTCGACGCCCACGGCCTGGGCGACGACGGTGGACGCGATCGGCTTCGAGACGGACGCGAGCTGGAAGACGGTGTCGCCGTCGACCTTGGCGGCCTTCCCGACCTCCCGTACGCCGTACCCCTTCAGATGGACGACCTTGTCCTTGTACACGACGGCGACCGACACACCCGGAACCCCGGTGCGCTTCATGGCCTGTTGGACCACCCCGTCGACCCGCCCGACGGCCCGGTCCACATCGGCGTCGTCCAGCTGCGGGGGCGGCTGGGGCGGGGGCGGCTGAGGCGGCGGCGGGGAGGGCGGCGGGGAGGGCTGGCTGGGGCCGTTGGCGGCGACGGCGGGAACGGTCACGGCCCCGGCGGACAGCAGGGCCGCGAGGGTGGCGGCGGCTACGCATCGCACGGTACGCACGCTTCCATTCAACGACGAGGGGTGAGGACTGTCGCGCTGGGGGAATCGGAAAATCGGCGCCACTTTCATGTTTGGCGGTCGATTCGACGCATTCCTGAGGACAGGAATCCATGCCGCCGCTAGCGTTTTCTGCGACTGCGGAGGTGGGTTGCCGACCCCTTTGACCTGCGCCAACACACCTCAAGGGCGGTCGAATTCGGCGGGGAGCAGTTGAGACCGTTTGAGATCGGTCGAGTCCGAATGGGGACAGGAATGGCGCGAGCGGAAAACAAGGAAACGGTGGGCCCTGCGGCACGCATGGTGGCGAGCGTGGCAAAGAGACTGCGCCTGAAGAAGGGCATGACGCAGGACCAGCTGGGAGCGGAGATGGGCTACACCGGGGCGGCCATCAGCGCCATGGAGCGCCTGACGCAACCGGTGAGCGACGAGATGCTGGTGAAGCTGGAAGAGGTGCTGGGCGACGGTACGGGCATCTTCGAGGAGATGCGGGAGCTCGTACGGCTGGAGAAGCTGCCGGAACAGTTCAGGGACTACGCACCGATCGAACAGAAGGCGGTGGGCCTGAGCCTGTACGCACCGCAGGTCATCCACGGCCTCTTCCAGACGGAGGAATACGCCAGGGCCCTGATCGGCGGCGGCTACCCACCGCTGCCGGAGGCGCGGGTGGAGGAGCTGGTGGAGGCGCGGATGCTGCGGAAGGTGCTGTTCGAGAGGGAGCCGACGTGCTTGATCGAGCTGACGCTGCACGAGACGGCGCTGCGGTGGATGGTGGGCAGCGAGGGGATCATGCGGGACCAGTACCGGTTGCTGGCGGAGTGCGCCCGGCGCAAGAACGTGACGCTGCAGGTGCTGCCGATGGATGCGGGGCTGAGGGGGGAGAACGCGGGGGCGCGGGGTGAGATCAACCTGGTCGAAACTCCGACACACCACCGTCTCGTCTACCTGGAGGTGCAGGACGAAAGTGTGCTGATCACCGACCCGGCGAAGGTGAGTACATGCGCCCAGCGTTGTGCGAAGATCCGGGCACAGGCCCTGGATCCTCGCGAATCGCTGGGCCTCATCGAGCGGTTGGCGGGAGAGAGCGGATGAGCGAGACCACTCTGCACTGGTTCAAGTCCAGCTACAGCAGCGACAGCGGCGGCAACTGCGTCGAAGTGGCCTTCGACTGGCGCAAGTCGTCCTACAGCTCCGACAGCGGCGGCGACTGCGTCGAGGTCGCCGCCTGCCCCCACTCCGTCCACCTCCGTGACTCCAAGGTCACCGACGGCCCGACGTTCGAGGTCGCTCCCGAGGCCTGGTCCACGTTCGTCGCGGGGCTCACGGGCTGACCGCCCTTCGTCGGCTTCTGGTTCGGCCGCCCTCTCTCCGAGTGTGGCGGGTTCCGGCGACGCCTCAAGGGCGCTCCTACGTCGCGTCGGCTCCGCCGATTCCGCTGCGCTCCACCCTTGACCCGCCCCCTCCACCCGCCTTTTCACACTCGGAGGGCGGCCCGGGGGCGTGGCCACGCGGCCAGACCGGAGGCGGTGCGGCTCTGCTCGGCGCCTGCGGGCGCGTGGTTGGTTTGCGCGGCAGTTGAATGGGGCGGCCCGGCGGCGCTAAGCGTGTTGAGGCCGGTGAGTGGCTGGGATTCATGCCCCGCTGGTCACTCTCCGGTGGGTGGTGGGGGGAGTTGATCAGCGCGAGCGTCCCTAAGTCTCCGCAACTCGCCTTCGGCGGGCCCCAAAGGGGCCTATCCAGAGGAGTTACCGCGAGTAGTGGAGAGTTAGAGACACCAGCAGCCACCCCGACTCCACGAAGCCGATGACCATGTGTGTCATCCCCTCGGCGCGGCAGAGGTCCTTCACGCCTGCCCTGCCTCGTGGCCCACCCGGAGATCGCTTCGCTGGGGAAGCCTCGGTGGGCACGAGCCCCGCTGGTCAGCCCCAGGTCTGGCCGGCCGGTTCCTTGATGGTGCGGTTGATCCGGTTGAAGAAGTTGGTCAGCGCGATCTCCAGGTTGATCGCGCCAATCTGCTCCTCGGTGAAATGGGCGCTGATCTCCTCCCAGATCTCGTCGGTGACGCCCGGCGCACCGTCCTGCAGTCGGGTGGCGGCCTCGGCCAGCGCCAGTGCCGCGCGCTCCGCGTCGGTGTAGAACGGCGCCTCGCGCCACGCCGCTACGTTGTGCAGCCGCTCATCGGTGTCACCGGCCTTCTTCCCTCCGGCGACACTGGCGTAGACGCACGCCGAGCAGCTGTTGATCTGGCTGGTGCGCAGGTGGACCAGCGCGAGCAGCTTCGGGTCGACACCCCCGGCGGCGATCGCCTTCTGCAGGTGCTGGATCGCGGTCCACACATCAGGGCTGTTCTTGTTCTTGTTCTTGAGCCGGTTCTCCATGTGGGAGTGCTCTCCTTCATCGGGTTACGTTGCGGCGCCTGTGCGCGTCATCCCTATGACGGAGCAGCTTCCAGAGAGGTAACAACATGGCCGGCGCCCATCCCGCGGACCCGATCGTCGATGCCTTCGAGTCCCACCGTGACCGGCTCCGCGCCGTTGCCTATCGCGTGCTCGGATCACATGCCGACGCGGAAGACGTGGTCCAAGAGGCGTGGCTGCGTCTGTCCCGTCAGGACACCGACACCATCGACAATCTCGGCGGCTGGCTGACCACCGTGGTCGGCCGCATCAGCCTCGATGTCCTGCGGTCCGGCCGGACGCGCCCGGAAATCTCCTTCGACGACCAGCTACCCGAATTCACGGTGACGCTCGACGACGCTCCCGCTCCGGAAGACCTTGCGGCAATCGGCGACTCCGTCGGCCTCGCGCTTCTCACGGTCCTCGACTCGCTGCGCCCTGACGAACGACTGGCGTTCGTGCTGCACGACGTGTTCGCCGTGTCCCACGGGGAGATAGGCACGATTCTCGGCAAATCAGCCGACGCGACCAAAATGCTCACCAGCCGCGCACGCAGGAAAGTGCAAGCCGCCCAGCAGCCGGCAAGCGCCGGACGACAACAACGCGAGGTGGTCCAAGCCTTCCTGGCCGCAGCCCGCGACGGTCAGTTCGAGCAGCTGCTGCAGGTTCTCCACCCCGAAGTGAAGTTCACAGTCCACACCCCGAACGGCACGTTCGTCACGCTCGGAGCCACCGAAGTCGCCACTCGCGCGCGAGTGGCCGGCAGCGCAGCACGAGGACATGCCGCGACCGTCAACGGCCGCCCCGGCGTCATCTCCTGGAGCGAAGACGGCACCCCATTCTCCCTCCTCGCCTTCACCGTCGCCGACGGCCACATCACCGAGATCACCGCCGTGATCGATCCGGCCGAACTCGCGCTCATGGACCTGCCGGACCCGGTGTGACTCGACGAAGGCCGGCGACCCTAAGTCGACGCAACTCGCCTTCGTCGGGCCCCAAAGGGCGCAATCCGGGAAGTTACCGCGAGTAGTGGAGAGTTAGGGACACCATTCTTCACCAGCACGGCATGGCACTCGGCGAACGTCTGCGGGTTCAGCACCGAACGCGGCATGCTGACAGCCCGCTCGGAGCCGTCCCCTCCCACGGCCGGGGGTCGGCGATGCCGGCCAATCGGCGTCGTGGCGTCGGGGTGGCTGCTGGCGTCCCTAACTCTCCACTACTCGCGGTAACTTCCCCGGAATCGGCCCCTTAGGACCCTCCGAAGGCGAGTTGCGGAACTTAGCGACACCCACGCCGATCAACTCCCCCCACCACCCACCGGAGAGTGACCAGCGGGGCATGAATCCCAGCCGTCGGCCCACCGCAACACGCTTAGCGCCGCCGGTCCGCCCCATTCAACTGCCGCGCGTCCCCACCCACGCACCCGACGGCCGCCCTCCGAGTGTGAAAAGGCGACCGGAGGCCGGGGGTGCACGGGGTACCCCCGCGCACGAGTCCGACCCCCGCCCCCGCCGCAGC
>NZ_JBHWBS010000066.1:0-42953 GCF_042735655.1 Streptomyces sp. NPDC059567
CGGCCCCGCACCGCGGCAAGCTCCCCAGACCTCATACAGCCAGCGAACTACCACCCACCCACCACGACAAGACCACCTAACAAAGCACTACTAGGACTTGTCCGGCCGATCATGGCGTTGGACGGGCAGCATGCCCTCCCATGGTGAACACGTGGGCTGGTCCCTGGGGACCTGACTGCCCAGGGCAACGGTGTCAGCCCGCACAACTAAGGTTGCAGCCCACTGGCCTCAAGGGGCTACACCATGGGCATTCTTGCGCCTGGCCGGAGCAGAGGCGTATCTGGTCCGTGCTGCGCAGACGCTGCCTCCGGGCTCCCCGCAGCGCTTGGCGCATTGGGGAGACCGGAAGGCTCGACTGCGGCAGGCGATGCCCATCATCAATGACGGAGGCAAAACGTGGCAGCAGGCGTGGACGCACGTTCGGTCAACTGGGCGGCGGCCTGGATGTGCGTCACTTTCACCCGAGGTCTGGGCCCCGAGGAGGTATTCGCCCGGTACGGAGCCGATCCGGCCCAGGCGCGCCTGCTCGACTGGGACGCGGCCTCGGACTTGCCCTCGGGACACTCCGATTCGGGGATGGTCTCGTTGCTGCGGGCCGGGAGGGTTGGTGAATGGGCCTTCTGCGTCGAGGAGGAAGGCAGCATCGGCCTTGAGGAACGAGCGCTAGCGGAGTTGTCTCGGGGCACTGAGACGTACAGCGTGGCGACCACCGAAGGAATCGACGTCTTCCAGCACTGGCGCGACGGCGATTGCGTCGAGTACTTCGAGCCCGGCATGGAGCACAGCCGGTCCGAACCGCTCGGCCCCTGGTGGGATCGGGTGGAATCGGCGCTCGCCGCACACGAAGGCGAGGATGCCGGGATGGCACCTGTGGTGGCCCTCGTACTCCACCACCTCGGCATCACCCTGAACGACACAGCCCTCGCCGGGCCCTGGCCCAGTCTGACGCTCGCCGAGGACGACACGCCGTCCGCACCACTGGGCGACACCTACGCGGGCGAGGGACCAGTTCCCCCCGGGACTGTCCTGGATTTCGGCCCTTCAAGGTGAATGTTCTGAATCGCGGGATCGTCCCTCGCCGCTCTGGGAACGACCAGCGCCCGGTCCGTTTGTTCACGGTGCCTCTGACAAGGCGGCCTTGACCGCTGCCACATACCGACGGTGGAGCTCATGGGGAGCCGGTCCTGGCGTGCCATCGCGGGCTGCTGTGGCCAGCGCAAGGTAGTAGGCCGCTGCGGCCGCGGATACAGACGGCAGGCCCTCGAGCTCCACCATGGTCACCTTCCTTGTGAGTTCGGTCCAGTTCTCGGCCTCCCTGTTCTGCAGGAGGTCGACCCTGTGTGCGCATTCGAGGAAGTCCGCGTAGACCTGGCGGCGGCGGTCGAGGAGGCGCGCCCGGCGTTGTTCGTCGAGGGTGGCCTGGACGGTAGATATCAGCGCGTTCGCCTGTGCCTGACCCGCAGCCTCCGCTGCCGCAGCTTGGCGGTGGCCGGCCCTCCACGCGAAGAACCCTGTCGTGACACTGCCCAAGATGGCCGATCCGGCGGCGATCAGGGCGATCCCCCACTCACTCATGCCGAGGATCCTGCCACCCGGATGCCGGCGCCCGCTGACTCGGGCGCTGGTGTGTTTTCGCCCCGATCTCTGCTGTGCGACTTCGTGGAGTGCTCATGCCTCCTCCGGCTGGCGGGGCTCAGGCGCCTGGTTGCGGGTCACCGGTGCCCAGGGGGTCACGATGAACAGGGGACGCTTCGTCGTGTCCGCGGTGTGCCCCGAGTACATCGAGTTGCAGACGCGCATCGCCGGCTGCCTGTACCACGCGTGGCTCGGGGAGCCCGTGCGCCTGTGGACGCGCACCGGGATCTACGGCCAGAACGTGTCCTACTGGCCCGCCGCCGACGAACTCTGGACCGTCAACGAGGCCCCTGGCGACCGGAACGTCTTCCACATCGACTGACCCACCCCGCCCGTCCCCGTGCGGTCCCTCACCGGCCGGGGGGGAACCTGATCGGCGACGACCGACCCGACGTACTGGCCATCCGCCCCGACGCGTCGACCGGGAGCGGAGCAGGTGACGGCAATCTGGTCCTCTACCCCGGGGCCGCCGGCGGGGTCGGAGCGCGCCAGTCCATCGGAACGAACTGGAACTCGATGCGTCTGCTGGCGGGGGTCGGGGATCTGACGGCTGATGGGCGTCCGGACGTGCTGGCCGTGGACAAGGACGGGAAGTTGTGGCTGTACGAGGGGGATGGCGACGGTCTCGGTGACCGGCATCAGGTCTCGACCGGTTGGGGGATCGTGCAGACGATGACAGGTGTCGGTGACCTCACGGGCGACGGGCTGCCCGACCTGATGGCGGTCTGGAACGACGGAACCGCCCACCTGTACCCCGGCAAGGACCGTGGCCTCGGCGCGCGGAACGCAGTGAACCTGGGCTGGAGCCCGTCCTGACAAGGGCCACCGCCACCGCGACGGCCGTAGCCATCCGGCTCCGAATCCCTAGCCAGGCCCTGGACGCGGCACCGACCGAGGCGTAAAACCACCCCGAATCGTGCGGCGGCCCCCGATGTCGTGGGCCGCCGTACCCGAGATCACGAGGAGCACCCCCTGCCCCAGCCCGCACGGGCCTCAAGGCGCGGACCGCATGCGCGAATACATCGACGCTAGGGAGAACGTGCGCACGGTGATGCGGGCCGACTTGGGCATCAACGAGGACGCCTAGCGGCTTGCGGGCGGGCTGATCGACGTTTCGGGGCTATCGTCCTTCGAACAAGATTCACATACTCGGGGGAGATTGTGTTGGGACGACGGGTCCTCAGATGCGCGGCGGTCTTGCTGTTGGCGGCGTTGCCCGGGTGCACGTCCGGGGCGGAGCAGCCGCGGAAGCCTGCGAAGTCCTCAGCCGCGAAGCCTGCGACCACGAAACGGCAGGCGGCCTCGCAACGGCCGTACGACACGATGCCGGCGCGGCCGCTGGGCAAGGCAGCGGCCACCGGTCGCGACTCGGCCTTCCTGCGCGCGGCATTTGCCTCTGGAGTGCCGGCTGGATACGAGCTTCCGCAGGTCGACCAAGTGATCGTGATCCACCGACTGGGCGACGAGACTGGGGAGCTGGCCTGGATGCCCGACGGGCGTACCTTCTGCTACGGCATGATCCGGAAAGGCTACAGCTCGTTCAACTGCGGCCGGCTTCCCGAGGAGGCTCCGGCACCCGGGCTGCTCTTCACGGTCCCGTCAGACCCCGACCGGGTATCGAGCGAGGACAACCTCGACCAGCTCCGCCACGTGAGTTTCGTGATCGCCGAGGGCGGCTCCAAGAGCTTCAACCACGTCAAGCGTGGCCAGGGCGCGGGACCGGTACATCAGGCGGTCGCGCGGTTTCCTTCCGGACGGATGGTCACCTTCCTGACGTTCGACCGCCCCGATCAGGGGGTTCTCGACCCTGAGGCGGAGATCTGCAGCAGCGACCGTGCGGTCTGCTTCCCCTCCGAGCCCGTGCCGTACTAGGGCTGTCTCTTTGGTCCTTCTAGCGCGGACATGAAGGCAGACGGGCTCGACGGAGCACTTGTTGCCATCCGGAATAGCATGGCTGCTGCGAATCCGGCAGGGCGTCCGCGAGGAGGGCAGGGCGTGTGAACGAGTCCGATGTCCAGCAGCAGGAGCCGGTCTGGCTGGTGGCGGCAAACGTTGTGGCCTGGCGTCGATACGGAGTCGGCGGCCAGGAACTACGCCCGGGAACGAAGTACTTCAAAGGCGGAGCGAAGGTCTACATAGTCGACGTGTACTGGGGTCCGGGAGGTGATCGGGTCACGGTGGTCGGACGTGAACGGCACACCAGCCGGTGGATCGTCATCGACACGGCGACGCGCCACCTCCACGGCTTCCGACCGAAACTCGTCCACACCCCGCGCCTCTTGGAGCGGCTGCGCGAGGCAGGAATCGAGCATGGCCTTGACGCGGACTACGCAGCGGACGTCTCTACGACGCTGGAACGGTACGCGCGCCAGTACCGCGCCGAGACGGCACCGAACAGTCCGCACCCGGACCGATGCCTGTGTCACGACTGCCTCACCGGCGAGTCCGGGTAGACACGGTAGTGTTACTGAACGCTGGCGGAGGGCGTGACGACCATCCTCGTGCCCGGGTTCAGGGCGACGCCTGGTCGGACTGATCGGTTGGTTCCGGGCCATCCCTGCGAAGCGGCCCCGACCGCCGCCCACGGCTCAGCATGCCGGAACACCGGCCGGTCAACCTCCTACCGGCTGCACTGGTTCCCCTACGAGATCACCCGATGCCGGAAGCTGACCCGCAGCACGGTCAGCACACGCGCGTTGTTCGGCAACTACAAGTTGCGACCGCCGTTCCCGCGACTGCGGCCTTCCCAGGACTCCGTCACGGACCTCGACCCTGGAAACATGGATCCCCGGCGCCGGGGCGCCACCGCCATCCACAACTGCAGCGTCTGCGACCGCCCACTCGGACAGGCCGGACTCCACCAGATGTGGATCTCCCTGCGCGTGGCCACTGACGTACTACCCCTGCTCGTGAACGCCTGCTCGGTGGCGTGCGTCGCCGCGCTGCCCAGGGGCGCGGACGAGTACATCCCCACGCCGCACAAGGGCGGCCGAGTCGACCAGCCACCGTCCGACTGGGACTGATCAGCCGTTCAGCGCTTCCCAGCCGTTCGGTCAAAGAGGCGAGTAGAGCCACAAGCCAGAGCTCGAGCACCTGGGCGAGGATGGCGTTGCTGATGGGACCGCCCACCCCGCCTACGGGACCGTCTGTCGTTCGAACAAGCACGACGGGAGCGTCGGCTGTTTCGGCGCTCCGGTCGCGTCGTGCCGGGTCAGTCCGCAGCGGGCCGGAGGAAGTCGGCGCCGACGGACCGGGCTGTCTCCTCGACCGCGTCGCGGTTCTTGTCTGCAGCCGTGAACAGGACCATGCCCATGCTTCCCCTATCGGCCCACACGCACATCGCCCGCGGCGTGCCGGTGGCCACCTCGGTGTACCCGAGGCACCGCATCCAGGCGCCGTGTGGACCGGCTTCGGCCCGCCAGGTGTCGTGGACGTTGCCGACCCCCTCTGTCATGGGGAGGATCCCGTCGTCGTACACGTACGACTCCCGCATCTCGTGGAAGTCTCCCGTCGTGACGGCCACCAGGTACTCGGCGGCGGCGTCCGCAGCGGCGTCTTCGGCGACGTACACGCGGGCCGTCGATTCCTTCAGCTCACCGTCGGGCACGGCACCGAACGGATCGAACTCCTCTCGCAGGTCGAAGCCCTTCAAGCCCCGGAAGGTGTCGTGGGCGACGATGTCATAGCGGGGATAGGCGAGAGAGGAGGTGTACGCCGTGACGCCGACGGCCAGCAGGAGCGCGAGTCCGGCTCCGGCGAAAACGTACTCGCGAGGAGTGACGCGCGGCACGGGCGGCAGCTCCAGCGGCCCGAACCTGTCGCCCCCGACGCCCGCTTCGTCACCCGGTACGGCCTCGGTATCGGCTGCGGCCATCCGCTCGGCAGCCCGCTCACGGGCGGCCCGCAGCTGTTTGCGGAGAGCGAGGAACGGCAGGCCCAGCAGGAGCCCTACTCCCGTTGCCACGCCGTACGGCACCGCCGGCAGGACGGTGATGCGCAGGACGATCAGCCCAGCGAGTACCACACCTGCGGCAAAGCGGTACTCGAGGCCCCGGCACAGCAGCAGGCGCGCCCAGGTCCGGCCGGTGGCGGCGAGGGCGCCCGTCGTCTCGGCAAGCACGGCGAGCCGCAGATCGCGCGGGGCTGCGGCGGCCCACTGCGCGGCCTGGGCGGCGGCAGCCTGAGGCGTGGGCGCTTCGGCGAAGGCACGGGCCGCGTCGAACGACTGAACCCGGCGCACCGAGGCACTGTTCCTGGCGTTCGTGGAAACGGAGCTTCCCGCAGCCTCGGCCCGCAGCAACTCCGGCGAGTACGGCGCGAGTTCTCGCAGACGGGCGAGGAGCACAGGGCCCCGGGCATGTCGCCCCGGCCGGTCCAGCGCGTCGGTGCGAGCACAGAGTTCCGCGTACCCGGCGAGCAGGCCTACGTCCTCCGGGAAGGTGTCCAGGCCCTCGCGGAAGACCCGCTCGGCAGCATCGTCGTGGTCGTCGTCGTCCTCGGCCGTATGAGCGCGGGCCAGCGCGAGGAGGAGCCCGGCGTCGGGCCCGTCCGCGTCAAGCGCGGTCCGCGCGGTGGCCCGCGCCTCGGCCGGCCGGCCGGCGGCGACAAGCGCGTCGACCCGCCCTCGCGCTGCGTCACGCACGTTGTCTTTGTTGTCGTTCAAGAGTCCCCACCCCTGGTGCAGCAGGCCGGACGAACGCGGCCGCGAGCGCCACTATCACCCGTACCGGAATTCCGGTCAACCAGAGATGTGCCGCTCTGACCTCATCTTTTGCCACACAACAGCATGCAATCGGACGCACCTCGGGCACCCGTTCCACTTGATCTCCGTCACTGTGGACGGCATGCAGGACCGCAGCTGGTGTACGACCGTCGGTGGCCGATCGAGACGGGCAGGTAGTGCGAGCAAGCGGCGTACGGCGGGGTATCAGACCTGTGCGCGAACATGCGGCGTGCCGGGTTTCTCCTGTCCACAAGGTCGCCCTCAGCGGCTACGGGAGAGCGTGGCGTCGCCCTCCGGGGTGATGGCGCCGTACACACGGGAGCTCGACCACCAGGTTGAGACGGTCGCGTACGGCCTTCAGGCTGTCCCAGAGGCGTCGAGGGCCCGCCCTGATGCACGGTGGGTATCTGCCAGCGGGCCAGGCATGGACCGCACTGCCTGGGGATCAGATCCAGCGGTAGGCGGAATCGTCGAGCCCGGGGAGCAGTGCGGTGTCGGCGTGCTGGTCGACTTCAGGAGCTGCGAGGTCGGCGATGGACACCGGCGGGAAGAGGGCGATGTCTTTGGTGTCCTGGTAGCGAACCCAGACCAGTTCACCGGTGCCGGCGGTGTCGTCGTGTTCCACCTGGTGCAGGCTCGCGCGCACGCGGTCGTTGATGTGGATCCGGAAGATCATGTGCAGTTTGCGCGGTGGGGTGCTTCCCGGGCGGCTGACCATGGCGTCCATCAGCCACGTGAATCGGGGCGGGCTGTCGGCCTCGCCGACATCGAGGCCCAGAGGTTCGCCCTCGCCGGATCACCAGCGGGGCCGAATATGAGAGGGCTTGGGCGAACCTGTGTCAGTCCCAGCGAAACTGCCAGGTCTCGGAACGGGTCCAGCGGTTCGCCCAGGAGGTGGTGTCGTTGCCGTCCGGGCAGTACGCGTACTGCTCGATCGCCGTCTCAGCCACCGCCAGGGGCTCCTGCGGCGGCGAGGGCACGTCCAGGATCAGCGTCCGCTTGGACACATACAGCAACTCGGCCCCGAACCGGTCGTGCCAGGTATGCAAGAAGGCCGCATGGTCCGAGTCGAACATCGGCCGTCCCCCTGGCCCGTGCTCCCAGGAAGGCGCGAACGGATACCCAGGCAACAGCCCAGGCACGGACCAGCCGTTCCGACTCTCCACCAGGCACAGCCAGTCCGGCCGGAAGTCGGTGATCCGACCGACCTTCGCTTCGGGCGACATCTCCCCAGCAAGCCGCTCCGGGTCGAAATCGGCCCGCCACTCCTCTTCCTCCTCCGCGTCTCCCGCATAGTCCAAAGCAGCCGCGAGCGCGGACGACGTGACCTCGGCAACAATCTCGCCAGGCGCCGCCACGGCACGATCATCAAAGACGTCCGGATCGGCAAGCTCGCCCGCCACCAGGTCCCGGGGAGGCAGCATGGAGAGCAGCGGATGGAACCCCGTGCTCTCCCGGACGGCCAGCAGCCTCCGCCACAGAGACTCGGCCCCGTGCGCGGGGATCCGGCGGCCCAGCACGCGGGCACCGGAGCGGGCGCGGGCCTCTTCCACGCCAGGCCCCCGCACAGCGAAACCGGCCGTCCGAAGGATGGTGATGATTCGGTCGCTGTCCATGGGGCGGGGTCTTCCTCCGTGGCACGGCCGACAGGCTGAGGTCCGGCAAGGGGCGGCGTCTCATGCGTCGCCGTCGGGCAGAAGGCGGTCGGGCCCACCGCACCATGTGCGACGGGCCCGACTCCATCGTGGCCGAGGCGGGATTCGAACCCGCGACCTCTGGGTTATGAGCCCAGCGAGCTACCGACCTGCTCCACCCGGCGACGTCCACCGTAGAACACCAAGACACCCCCGAGCGAAGGGATTTCCCCCATCGCCCGCTCTCGTCTGCGCCTGGGGAGCGGGCACGCGATCACCACCCCACTGGCCCACGTCCTGGCCGGTGCGGACCGATTCCGTCTACCGCTGGAGGGCGTCGTGCATGACACGCCCGCGCCGTAACCCCGCGCCGCGTGAGCGGCCTTCCGCCTCCCGACCTGCCCACCCTGCGGGCGTAGCCGAAAGCAACCACCCCGACGGCACAGCCTGATTCGAGCGTCGTCATTCCGAACGGGGTTCTCACGACCACGCCCGTGAACGGAGTACTTGTCCCGCGAACTTGACGGCGTGGAAACGCGAGGTGCCCTCAGCCGAGCCCGGCTCCGGCGGAGGGAGTGGAACCGATCTGGTTGTGCGGACACTTGTTGGTGTGGAGTCCCCATTGAATGAACGGGTCCGGTCTGGTGATCGGGCGGCGTTCGCCGAGATCTTTGACGAGCATGCGCGCGTCGTCTACGCCCACGCCGTCCGAACGACGGGCGACTGGGCCGCCGCCGAGGACGTCATGTCACTCACCTTTCTGGAGGCCTGGCGGTTACGCGACAAGCTGCGCGAGGAAGTCAGAAGCGTCCGGGCGTGGCTGTTGGGCATCGCGACCAACGTGATGCGTAACACCGCCCGGGCGGCACGCCGGCACCGGGAGGCGATGTCCCGTCTGCCACCCCCAGAAGTGTTGGCCGACTTCTCGGACGACGTGGTCGGGCACATGGCCGATGCTCAGCGGCTGGCTGCCGCTGCCCGAGCGCTGCAACGTCTGAAGCGGACCGAACGCGAGGTCTTCGCCTTGGTCGTCTGGTCCGATCTGGGGTATGCGGCGGCCGCTGAGGCGTTGGGGATTCCCGTGGGCACCGTACGCTCCCGGCTCTCCCGGGCGAGAGAGAAGCTGCGCAGGCTCGTCGAGGAGGAAGTGACAGCAGGTGAGCAGGCCGTGGAACCGCGGTCCGGCACCGGACACCTATCGAATAGCGGGGTGGCGGCAGCCCGCGCGTCCCACGGGAGGGGTACACGATGAATCCGGAGCAGCGGGAACGGTCCGAGCGTGAGCAGGCGAGCCGGGTACTGCCGCCGACTCCCTACCCGGAACCGGCGCCCGGACGAATGGACGCCCGACGTCAACACCTCTTGAGCGAGGTCGACCGGCATGCGCGATCCCACTCCCCCCGTCCGGCACTGCGGCTGAGGCGGCGCATGGTTCTCGTGCTGGGCACGGCAGTGGCCGCCGGCACGACAGTCGTTGCCCTCAACCTCGGCTCCGGAACCAACGTTGCTCCACACAACGTGCCGCCGGCCTCGGCGGCGTCGGTCCAGCTGCTGGAGAGGGCTGCCCTGGTCGCCGACACGACGCCGCAGACGAAGGTGAGTCCCGGGCAGTACGTGTACGTCAAGACGGTCGGCCATACGTCGGTGCTGTCCGAGATCAAAGCCGGCCAAATGGAGCTTCTGCGCGAAGACGAGGGAATGGAGCAGTGGACATCGGTGGACGGCAGTGCGCGCACGCTGCAGCGCAAGGGCGGCAACGACAGTCTGCTGCCGGGCACCCCGGGCGAAGGCAATCTGAACTCACCGACGTACAACTTCCTGGCTGCCCTGCCGACCGACCCCGACGCCCTGTTGAAGCGGATCCGCGACGACGCCGAGATGAATCACGGAGCCGGATCGGACTCGACGACGGGCCCGGACCAGGAGGCCTTCGTCACGATCGGCGACCTGCTGCGCAACGGGGTGACTCCTCCTGCGACCACTGCCGCTCTCTACCGCTCCGCCGCGCTCATCCCCGGCGTCGAGGTCGTCCCCGACGCCGTGGACGCCGCCGGGCGCCATGGGGTCGCCGTCGCCCGAGTGCACGACGGCGAACGCACCGAGTGGATCTTCGACAAGAGCACGGCCCGTCTCCTCGGCGAGCGCACCGTCCTCCTGGAGGACAACGCCTGGGGCAAGGCCGGCACCGTCGTGACCTCCGTCGCCCTCATCAGCAGTGGAATCGTCGACGAGGCCGGACAGACGCCGTAGGGCTCAACCGCATGCAGTACACCGAGGGCAACACTCACTCAGGATCGAGCATCAGGACGAACCGCGATCGAGAACTCGACCTACTCGATC
Source organism: Streptomyces sp. NPDC059567 (assembly GCF_042735655.1). Lineage (NCBI taxonomy): Bacteria > Bacillati > Actinomycetota > Actinomycetes > Kitasatosporales > Streptomycetaceae > Streptomyces > Streptomyces sp. NPDC059567. Next base: position 10,333 of record NZ_JBHWBS010000066.1, read on the forward strand.
ACGGCCCCCTCGGCCCCGCGGAGCTCGCTGGGCAGCGTGCCGCAGCCGTGGAGCCCGGTGGTCTCTCCGGCGAGGCGGCGGGCCCGTCGGAGAGCGCGTGGACCGGGCACATCGCTCCCCTCGGCGCTTTCTCCGGAGGCAGGGACCCCGCTCAGTGCGGTGGCGGCTGCGGGTTCAGGGCATTGCCGACGGAGCAGCCGCCTTCTCCGGGCATCCGCTGGATCCGGGGCGGCACCCACACCTCGGTGGCGCCGGGGCCCACGCGTGCGAGAAGGCAGTCCTGTGGGTCGAAGCCGTTGCCCTTGACCGACAGGAGAACGCCGACCCGTCCGCCGTCCGCCTTCACCTCGGTGCGGATCGCCGGATGCAGGTCGAGGGCGGCGAGCGTACGGCGCACCTCGGCCTCGTCCACCCGGCCGCCCTCCGGCACCCGGGGAAGTTTCGCGCGGAGCTCCTCGTACGGCAGCCGGGGCGGTTCGGGCGGCGGGGCGAAGGTCAGCCGAGGGCCATCCGGGCAGTCCACGTCACGGGGATCCTCACCCCACTCCGACTTGGGCGACACCCGGACCTCGAAACAGCGCCGGACGGCGACCTCCTGAGGGTCGAACCATTCGTTGTACGCCGTGCCGGACGTGCGGACGACCACGTCGATGCCGTCCCCCTCGTGTGTCGAGGTACCCGTCACCCGCAGTACCTCCACTCCGTCGATACCGGAAGCGGAGCGCCCGACCTCCTCCGCCGTGCGCGGACGCTGGCCGTAGAGCCGCTCACCCGCTTTCCTGGCCACCTCCCGTGCGGCGTCCGTCGCCTCGCCCTCGGAGTTCTGGACCACCCCGCAGCCGGCGGTGAACAGCAACAGCAAGGCGAGCAGCAGCAGTCGGCGCATGCGTCCACCCTTCCGGCGCCGCGCGCGGGCGGGCACCCGCTCGCGTACTCAGACCGGCATGGGTGATCGTACTCAGCCAGTACGACGATCAGACGTGGGCGCCCCCGTGAGGTTCCGGCGGCGGGCATGCACCTCGATCTCGACCTCATGCTGTAGCCGACGGCGGGCGCGTTGCTCCGTGCGGACGCCGCTTCCGGGAAGGCGTCCCTTGCCCCGTCGCCGTTGGATTCGTCGCCGCCACCCGGCGTACAGGCCGACAACAGCAGGCCCCGTACAACGCTATATGCGATCCCGGCAGTCCCTGACGCCGTGCTCCGTGTCTGCCGCACCCGCCCCTAAGGGCTGTCCCGTAAATGATCTCCGGGTCGCTCGGACATACTTGGCCGCCGTGTGGCCCGCCGGTCTATCCGGCGAGGGTGAGGTTGTGCAGTCGGGCGATGCCGAGCATAGCGTGGTGGACGCCGTCGCCTTTGAGACGGCAGTCGCGCAGGATCTTCCAGGTCTTCATGCGGGCGAAGACGTGCTCGACGCGGGCACGGACCTGCTTGTGGGACTTGTTGTGGGCCTGCTTCCAGTCCGAAAGCTCTTCGCCCTTGCGTCGGCGGTGGGGCATGACGAGCCCGGTGCCGGGATAGCCGCCGTCGGCGATCGTCAGCGTGTTGCCGACGGCGGCCTTGGCGCCGGATTCCTCCCACGCCTTGCAGTCGTTGCGGTTCCCGGGCAAGGGCCGGCCGACCACGACGACCAGCCGGGTGTCGGCGTCGATGACGACCTGGTGGTTGGTGGAGTACCGATAGTTCCTCGACTGCTCGGCCACGATGTGGTCGCGGGTGGGGACCAGGGTGCCGTCCACGATGAGCACGGAGTCCTTGGCGAACCGCTTGCGGGGCTGGAGCGCGAGCATCGGTCCGAGGTGGTCGATGATCCGGTCCGCCGCCGACTTGGACACCCCGAACAGCGGGGCGAGCTGCCGCATCGTCAGGTTCGTGCGCCAGTACGCCGCGACCAGCAGGGCCCGGTCCTCCAACGGAAGACTCCACGGCCGGCCCTTGCGGACCGCGTCCGCACCCTCGCGCCGCAGAACCGTCACCAGCTTCCCGAAAGCACGCGGACTCAGCCCGGAGAACGGGGCTATCCAGGACGGTTCCGACGCCGTGATCACGCAAGGCACCGCAGGATCATCGCACCTACGGTCGGCAGCCTTGGAGGCCAGCCTGGCCTCAGAACTCAAACCAGAGGTCGATGTTCGGGTGGACCCGTTCGCGCAGGCAGTTTGAGTGTGAATAGGCCTGCTGCCGCACGGCACCGCCTCGCACCGGGTCAACCGCACCGAACCTGAGCTCGGTCGCTGCCCCGTCCTCGCCGAGATCGATGACCTGATAGCAGAAGCAGCAAGTGGGGTTCGGGTTCAACGATGCCCTCTCATGTCGCCGAGACAACAGCGTCGGCCGCGCTGTCCTGCAGACCCTACGTCGAACAGGACGCCGATAACGGGACAGCCCCTAGGGCTCGCCGACTGCCGCAGTTCGTGCCCCCCCTCGACCCAGCGACCTGAGTCGGAGATTCTTGGGCGCCCGGCTTCCGAAACGCTTCTGCAGAGGCGCGCGGGCGTCCCGCCGGTCATGCGAGGGAGAACCGCTCCCGCTCCCTGCACAGGGCATGAAGGACGCGTGAAGGCGGCGCCCGACCTGACGGACTCCACGGATGCGGACCCGTTCCGACGCCGCCGTTCGCGTCAACATCAGGCTGATTCCATTCGAAAACCGTCGTCTGGCAAGGGTGTTGCAGGGTGCTCTTCACATGGGCGCATTACTCTTCGTTGACTCGCCCTTGAGCTTGCTTTGGTGAATTCCGACGATGGTGTGACCGGAGGGAGGAGCTTTCTCGGTGCCGTCCGTCCGCACGTCCGTGGCCCTGCGCGCGACCCTCCTTCTCGTCCTCGCCCTCGTCTGCGGCACCTGCGTCCTGCCCACCCCCGCCGGGCCCGTGCCCCAGCTCCAGCAGTCCCGCCTCCTGGCAGTCGCGCCGGCCGCGGCGTACGAGTCCGCGCACGCCGGGGGCGGCGAGGCCGACGCCCCTGGGGGCTCCGCCCTCCACCGCGACCGGCGGCGGGCCGTCACCGCGCCCGCAGGCCCTTCCGGCCCGCCGTCGCTCGTCACCCGCACCGCCCCGCTGACGGACCCGCCGGCCGGCCGCACCGGCGGCCCGGACACCCGGCCGAGACCGCTCGCCGCCCACGGCTCCCCCGCCCTCCAGGTGTTCCTCTGCTGACAGACGGCATCACCCTGCGCCGACCTGTCAGCCCGACGCGCCCCCCGGCGCGCCAGGAGGAACATTCATGCAGCCCGTCATCGACAACGCCCGCCGATTGGGACAGCCCCCTGAGGAGTTCGCCCCACACGCCGCGGCCCAGCCCCCGTCCGTCACCGACGCCGTCCACGGTCAACTGCTCCGCCTGCGCGGCTGGTACTACGAGGTGCACACCGGCGCCGTCCTGGAGTACCGCTCCGGGGCCGACGCCTTCGAGGCGCTGTGAGGAGGGGCGTCCGGATGCCGCGCTCCTTCCCCTTCCTGCGGCAGGACTTCGCCGCCTCGCTCGTCGTCTTCCTCGTTGCGCTCCCGCTCTGCCTCGGCGTCGCCGTCGCCTCGGGCGTCCCCGCCGAACTGGGCCTCATCACCGGCATCGTCGGCGGTGTCGTCACCGGCCTGATGCGGGGCAGCAGCCTTCAGGTCTCCGGGCCGGCCGCCGGCCTCACCGTGCTCGTCCTGGAGGCGGTCCGAACCTTCGGCCTCGCCGCGCTCGGAGTCATCGTGCTGGCGGCCGGAGCACTGCAGATCGCCATGGGCCTCCTCCGCTGGGGCCGCTGGTTCCGTGCGATCTCCCTCTCCGTCGTCGAGGGCATGCTCGCGGGCATCGGCCTGGTCATCATCGCCGGGCAGCTCTACGCCGCGGCGGGGTTTCCCGCCCCGGACTCCGGTCTCGACAAGCTCACCGGCCTGCCGGGCGCCCTGGTCGGCGCCCTGGGCAGCCGCACGGCCCTCGTGTCGCTCGCCGTCGGCGCCGGTACCGTCCTCCTCATCGTCGGCTGGCGGCGGACGCCGCGCAGGGTCCGGGCGGTGCCCGGCGCCCTGGTGGCAGTTCTTCTGGCCGCCCTCGCGACCGCCGTGTTCGGCCTTCAGGTGGAGACCGTGCGTGTGAGCGGCGTGCTGGAGGCCGTCCGCCTGCCGGGCGCCGAAGCCCTCTCGTCCCTCGCCGACCCGGCCCTGCTCGGCACTATCCTCGCGTTCGCGCTGATCGCCTCCGCCGAGTCGCTGTTCAGTGCGGCGGCGGTCGACCGGCTCCACTCGGGACCGCGCACCGACTATGACAGGGAACTCGTGGCACAGGGCGCGGGCAACGCCCTGTGCGGACTGCTCGGCGCCCTGCCGCTCACCGCGGTCATCGTGCGCAGCTCGGCCAATGTCGAGGCCGGCGCCCGGACGAAGGCGTCCCGGGTCCTCCACGGTGTCTGGCTGCTGCTCTTCGTGGCCCTTCTGCCCGCCGTACTCGCGTACATCCCGCTGGCCGCGCTGGCCGGGATCCTCGTGCACGCCGGCTGGAAGCTCATCCCGTTCAAGGGTGTCCTGACGCTCTGGCGCCGTCACCGGGGTGAGGCGCTCGTCCTCGTGGCGACGGCGACGGCGATCATCGTGGTCGGCATGTTCGAGGGTGTGCTGATCGGGCTCGTCCTGTCGGTCGCGAAGGCTGCCTGGGATGCCTCGCACCTGCGGATCGAGCACAGCGACGACGGACGCGGCGCGGTCCGTGTACGGCTCCAGGGGACGGTCACCTTCCTGCGGCTGCCCCAGATACTCGACAGCCTGGAAGCCCTGCCCAGCGACCGACGGGTGGTCCTGGACCTCTCCGGGGTCCACCACCTCGACCACGCCTGCCGGGCGGCGCTGGAGACGTGGGCCGAACGGCACAGCGGCGCCGATGCCGAGGCCGTCCGCGCCGACACGTCCCCGGACCGTCACGAGGGCGCCGCCGCGGGCTCGGTGAGCACGCCGCGCTGAAACCGGAAGGCCTACGGGGGGACGACGCGCGTTGCGTCGCCCCCCGTTCACGGTGGGTCATGCGAGAGGTCCCAGCAACGGCGTTCGACGTACCAGCCGCCGGTCGAACTCCACCATCCCCTGCCTGACTCCGGAATGCTCCAACAGCCGGGGGAACCGGCCGCCCTGTTGGAGGCACTGAGCGGTGCGCCTTGGCTGTACTGGCCTGTTGGCGATATCCGGTGGCGAACCGGGCCGCCGCCGTGCCAGGCTCATCCCACCGAAGGGGCGTAGCTCAGCCCGGCCAGAGCAACGGACTCCAAACCCGTACGCCGCAGGTTCGAATCCTGCCGCCCCTGCGCGAACAGCGAAGCGGCCAGGTGCTTGTCGGGCTTGGCCGCTCGCTCATGAGCCGGCGGGCTGCATGGATGAACCGTGTCTACGACGATGCGCGATCGCGAGCAGCGGCCGCAGCCGCTGGATCACCCGGCAGACCGTCGCGGTCGAGACGCCGAACAGCGGCGCGAGCTGCCGCATGGTGAGGTCGGTGCGGTAGTAGACGGCCACCAGCAGCACCCGGCCGGCCCGTGCCAGGCACCACGGCCGGCCGGGGCCCGGCCCATCGCCGCCCCGCTCTCGGACCACCACCCCGTCCTGATCGTCGACTGCTCCGGTGCGGTGACGGGCCCGCGTCTATTGGGCGTGTCGGTCGGACCAGGAGGCTGTCACCCAAAGGATTGTGGCGGCCGCAGGACCGGCCTCGAAGACAAACTCCGACCGCCGAAGCGAAATGGGACGTGGTGTGGCCAGAAGACGAACGGCGCGACGGGGTCTCGGCGCAGCGGGTGTGGCGGTAGCCCTCATCTGGGGCTGCGCCGCCGCTGGGATCGCCCGGCCCTCCGAAGGGACACCGGGTGGCTTCGAGCGGGAGGCCGAGCAGGCAGCAGCGGAGTTCGGTGTGCCGAAGGAAGTGCTTCTCGGCGTCAGCTACGAGTCCTCCTGGTGGGAGGGCAACCATGGCCGCCCGAGCACCAAGGGCGGCTACGGCCCGATGCACCTGACAGACACGACGTCCGGGAAGACGTACGCCCACCGCCCGGGCGAAGGGCCGGTGGATGCCACGGGCACCGACGACCCTTCCGAGCACACCTTGCAGGCTGCCGCCGCAATGATCGGCATCGCACCCCAGACACTCAAGAGCGACGAACTGCAGAACCTCCGAGGGGGCGCCGCTCTCCTCGCCTCGTACCAACGGCAGATCACCCGTGAGATCTCGCCGGATCCAGGCAGCTGGTACGGGGCTGTGGCACGGTACAGTCAGGCCGCCGACACCGCGACGGCCGGACAGTTCGCCGATGGCGTGTTCACGGTGATCCGCACCGGTCAACAGCGGGTGCGCGAGGACGGCCAGACGGTGTCGCTGTCGAAGACGCCGGACGTCCGTCCGTCGAAGTCACAACTCGCCTCCCTGAGGTTGCGGACGCTTCCCGCAGCGGCGGTGCCGGAGTGCCCCGGCGAGCTGAACTGCCGGTTCGTTCCCGCTGCTGCCTCGAACTACCAGGTGGCTACACGGAACTCCCATGGCATCGACGTCGACTTCATCGTCATCCATGACATCGAAGGGCCCTACGATGCGGGAATCAGCTGGTTTCAGGACCCGTCCAGCGGGGTTTCCGCGCATTACGTGATGAAGGCCGACGGCAGTGAGGCAACCCAGATGGTTGCCACCAAGGACATTGCTTTCCACGCCGGGAACTACTGGGTCAATCTGCACGGCGTCGGTATCGAACTGGAGGGGTACGCCGCCCAGGGTCCCACCTGGTTCACCCCGGCCCAGTACAAGGCGACTGCCGCGCTGGTGGTCTACCTCGCGCGGCGCTTCGACGTCCCACTGGACCGCAAGCACATCATCGGACACGACAACGTCCTCCCACCGAGGCCGGCCCGCGCGCCGGACGCACACTGGGACCCCGGCCCCTACTGGGACTGGGAGAAGTTCATGGCTCTGCTCAATGCCGATGCCCCCCAGAAGCGCGGGGCGGAGGGAGGAGCCGGAGGGGAGAGCATCGGGATCGGACAGGCGGTCATGATCGCCCCGGAATACGGCAAGAACCCGCAGACAGTTACGGTGTGCGATCCGAACTGCCGTACCCAGACCCAGCCTTCGAACTTCCTCTACGTCCGCGCGGCGCCCGGCGACGACGCCCCGCTCGTATCCGATCGCGCCCTCCATCCGGACGGAGCGGCGGGAACCAACCGCATCGACGACTGGGGAGCCACCGCGATGTGGGGGCAGGAGTTCGTCGTCGCCGACGTGCGAGGGGACTGGACGGCCATCTGGTTCAGTGGGCAGAAGGGATGGATCCACAACCCGGCAGGCATCCACACCCGCCCCGCCCCGAACGCGCGGATCGTCCGTCCCGCGAGTGGGGCAGAGTCTGCCTCCGTCTACACAACGGCCTACCCTCGCGTCGACGAGTACCCCCAGGGAGTGGCTGCGTCGGAACAGACGCGGTTCGACATGTACGCGTTCCCCCAGGGGCAGGCGTACGTGGCCGCTCGCACACCGGTAGGCGCCGACGACTTCTTCCCTGCCACACCCACGCGCCCGGAGGTCGTGGTCACTGGTGACCAGAAGTACGACGTGATCCAGTACAACCGCCGCCTGGCTACCGTGAACCATGCGGAAACGCGCCGCTGACACCCGGGCAGGGCGGGTGAACATGGCGCGCTCGGCGCATGCGAGCGGATCTTGCCGGGGGCGCGGGGCCGGCGGCTGGGTGGTGTGGTTCATGCCGCCAAGGAGAGGCTGTTCGGCTGTGGATACGGCCCGGCTGAGCTCCACCCTTGGGTAACGGCGCCCTGGTCGTCGCGGGTGTCGGGCCGCTACGTTCCCCTGGACCTGATGATGGAGGGGAGGGCCAAGGGATGGGCGAGCGGGGTGCGTCACGGGGGCTTCGGGTGTTGATGTGGTTGGTGGCGCCGCCCCGGGTCACCGTCCGGATCGGCCTCAGGGTTGACGCCGTTCGGCAGTCGCCGCCGTCCCTGACCCAATGCAGTCGGGCCTTTTGGACTGATCACCGCAAACGTTCATCCTGAGCTCTGCTCCACCTGGGGCGGTCGGTGGGCCGGCCGTACTGCGTCCCATCACGGGGGAGCGGGCCAGGGCGTGTCTTTCCGATCACCGGAAGGCGGGTTCAGACAAGAAAGGGAAGTGTCCCGCACTGCCACTGGCCAAGCCAGAAGGCCACGGCGGACGGCGCGCCATGCCCCTCCGTGGACCCGCCGTGGAGCAGGTACTCGGTCGGGGCGATGTAGCCCTCGCCGGGGGCGAGGGCTCCAGCGGATCAACTGTTCAGTGGCGGCATGCGTCCGGTAGTCGTTGGTGTGGGGGTAGCGGTACGCGAAGTCGCACGACGTGGCGGTCCGGGGCCTGCTGGTCGTGGACGGCTACCAAGCCTGGTGGGGCTCGGCCGGAAATCCAGATCGGCTGGACGGGTGACCGGATCGCCTCGTACCAGGTCTGCGACTGGACACTGCCACTACCCGCCGACGCCCTGCTCGGCCGCGGCCGCGTCGGCGACGGTCACATCGCCTTCCGTACTCTGACCGACCAGGTCACCGAGCCAGCTGCAGCGGCTGGATTGATGTCGAGATCCTCAACGAACGGATCTCGAGCACGCCCGGCGAGGAGACGCTGACCATTCTCGCCCACGTGGTCGCCCCGCGAAGTCGCCCACCACGCTCGCAGGCGAACTCGTAAAGATCCTGAGCCGGCGTCTCGTTCACGATCAGCGTGAAGCGCGTTCCCTCGGGGAGCGCGACGACCGGTACATCTACGTACCGCCCCAGCGGCAGAAGTGGGCCAACGTGCAGTGGGGCCTGAACGCGGACTCCATCGTCCTGTCGTCCGGGAAGAACCCCGAGATCGAGAAGGAGGAGGCGCCCGGCATCGTCATCACCCGGGACGTGGACTCGGACCCGATCCGCATCTGGACCAAGGTCAATGCCAGCGCCATGCCCGTCATGCACGACCCGCGGGCCCACCTCGTGGCGAAGGTGCTGTGATGAAGCGCCGCCTGCACGCCGCCGTACACCTGACGCACCCGGAGACCCACGAACCGGTGGTCCTCCTGCCGGGCGACGAACCCGAGGACGTGGTCGCGGCGCTGATCACGACCCCGACGCCTGGGAGGACGGCCCCGAGCCGGGCGGTGATCTCACGCCATCGTCGAGCTGTTTGCGTAATTCGTACAGGGCGTCAGGGGTTGCGGCTCGGACGAAACGGTCCAGCAGGCGGTCGGTGTGGGCGTCGTCACCGGCGCGCACGGCATCGATGATGCTTGCTATGACGTCGCACACGAGAGGCAGCAGCGGATCAGCCGGTGTATCCCCGCAGGCACCTGGCTCAGGGGTGTTCATCCTTGCTCCCGCGCATGGGACCACTGCTCTTGGTTGTGTTCGCGCATGCCCCGGAGTCCCTCATCTCTTCGCCGGTCCGGCGCGGCGCTGACGCCGGATCTGTCGGGTCGGTCGCTGCTCGTGCGCGTCGGGCGCTGGAGGCGCGGCTCCCTGGCTGCACGGCTCTCACGGGCCTGACAGACTCTGTCGTGGCACGCTGCTCTTCTGATGACGTCCTGTTGAAGCAATGGGGCTTCTGCGGCGGGTAGGCACTGGACGCACGGGGCATGGGGATTCGGCGTGAGCGTGAATTCATCGGGTATGGGTACTGCCGATGACGGGGGTGATCTGCAGATCGATCTGCTCGGGTCGGTCCGGGCCCGTCGCGGTGGCGCGTCGCTGGTGCTGGGCCCGGTGCGACGGCAGGCGGTGCTCGCCGCTCTGGTCCTGCGCTCGCCCGACTCTGTGACCTACCAGCAGCTCCTGGACGACGTCTGGGGGGCCGCTCCTCCGGGCACGGGACACCGAGTCTTGCCGAGCTATGTCTACGCGCTGCGCAAGACTCTGGACGAGCCGGGCACTGACGGGGGTCGGTCAGTGATCCGTGGGCAGCGCGGCGGCTATCGCCTCGTGCCCAGCGGGGTCCGGACCGACACTGCCGTGCTCGCCAGGGAGGCTGGGAGCGCCCAGCGGGCGAAGGCCGCCGGCGACCTGGATGCCGCACTCGATCACGGCAGCAGGGCCCTCGGTCTGTTCCGTGGGGAGCCTCTGACCGGTCTGCCAGGTCCGCTCGCTGTTGCCGAACGGCAACGGCTGGTCCGGCAACGGCGCACGCTACTGCAGGACCGGGCAGAGTGTCTGGTGTGGCTCGGCGACTACCCGGCTGCCTTGGACACTCTCCTGTCGGCGCCCCTCTCACAGCCGCACGATGAGCCGCTCGCCGCCCTGCGGATGCGTGCCTTGTACGGCAGCGACCGCCAGGCCGAGGCGCTCTCGGTCTACTCCGAGACGCGCCGCCGGCTCATCGACGAGCTGGGCGTGGAACCCGGCGAGGAGCTGCGCCGCGTACACCAGGCCGTCCTGCGCCGGGACGATCTACCGTTGCTCGGCCGAACCGTCCGCCCGCGCCCAGCCGCAGCCTTCGCGCCCGAGCGAACCGGGCCCGAGGACCCTTCGCCCGGGCGCTCGGCATCCGGTGGCCGAGACGGCCTCCCCAGCGGAACCGACCAGCTTCACGATCCCGCCGGGTCCGATCGCACTGACCTCCCCGACCGGTCCCGTCCTTGGCGCCGTCGCAACGAACTTCCCGGCGACATCGCCTGCCTGGTCGGGCGCGAAAAGGAGCTCGCCCTCCTCACCACCCCCGTGTCGCCGGACGCAGTCTCCGTGATGGCGGTCGACGGTACAGCAGGCGTAGGCAAGACCGCCTTGGTGGTGCGTGCCGCCTGGACACTGGTCGACGCCCACCCCGACGGGTGTCTCTTCGTCGACCTGCATGCGCACGGCGCCGCCCACGAGGACGTCACCCCGCAGCGGGCCCTGCGCCGGATGCTCCGTGCGGCTCGCGGCGAGGACGATGCACTCACGGATCTTGCGAACGGGCCTCACGGACCCAACGACGCCGGAGATGCCACAGACAACCTGGCAGATCTCGTCACAGCATGGCGCGCCGCCACCAGTGGCCTGCGGCTGCTGCTGGTCGTGGACAACGCGCGCAGTGCCGAGCAGGTGCGTCCGCTGCTGCCGGCCGGACCGGGCAGCCGGGTCATCGTCGTGGGCCGCCAGCGTCTGCCCGGCCTCGACGCCGACCTGCGGCTCACGGTGGAGCCGCTGGGTACGGGCGCTGCCGTCGGACTGCTCCGCGAGCTCGTCGGGGAGTCCCGGGCCGACGACGAGCCTGATGCGGCGCGTGACCTTGCCCGGCGGTGTGGCGGCCTGCCCCTGGCCCTGCGGATCGCCAGTGCCCGGCTGCAAAGCCGCCCGTCCTGGACCCTGGCCTTTCTCGTCGGCCGGATGTCCGACGACGCGCACGGCCTCGCGGAGCTGCGGGCCGAGGATCGCAGCGTGGAGGCCGCCTTCCGGGTCTCGTACGACCAGCTCGGCCCGGAACTGCGGCGTGGCTTCCGCGCGTTGGGCACGAACCCCACCGCCCGCTTCGACCGGCTCACGCTCGCCGCCATGCTGGGCGGCTCTCGCGAGGAGGCCGAGGGTGTCCTGGAGGATCTGGTCGACGCCAGCCTGTTGCAGCAGCCGCATCCTGGCCGATACCGGCTGCACGATCTCGTCAAGGCGCATGCGCGGCGCGTGGCCGGTGAGGCCCCCGGAGAGGCCGCCGCAGACCGCGACGCCGTTTTGCGCCTTTACACCGCGGCGGGCCGCATGGCCAGCGACTGGGGGCCCGGCGGCTTCCCCGCACTCACCACCGGTTCGGCCGACCCCAGTTCGACCGCCGCCTCGCCCTTCGCCGGATGGCGGGAGGCCTCGGCGTGGCTGAGCTCGATGGGTGGCGAGCTCGTCGACGTCGTGGCCTTCGCAGCCGCCGGCGGCCACGCCGACCACGCGTGTCTGCTGGCAGAAGCCCTCGTCGACCACCTGGCCGGACAAGGTCACCACCACGAATGCCGTACTGCCCTGGAACTCGCCCTGGCGTGCGCGGACGCGGCCGCTGATCGACGGATGCCCGCGGCGCTGCTCAACTGCATGGGCCTCCTCGACGTCTACCAGGGACGATTCCGGCAGGCAGGAACATCGTTCGCCGAAGCCCTGCAATACGGCCGCGCGCGGGGCGACCTGCGAGAAGAGGCACGCGCAATCGCCGGGACAGCCATCGTGCTGGGGCAGCTGGGAAACATCGAGGAGGCGCTTTCGGGCCTGGACAGGGCGGTAGAGCTGGCGGCCGGCCTCGCCGACGACTGGCTGACCGGGGTGTCCCACTGCAACATCGGCTCCATCCATCACCGGCAAGGGCGGCACGAACAGGCGCTCTGGCACTACAACACCGCCCTGGCACTCGCCGAGAAGAACGGCCGCCCCAGGACGATCAGCAGCACCCTGTGCTTCGTGGCCGAGATCGAGCTGGCGCTCGGCCGGTACGAGGTGGCCACGAACATGCTGAGGCGGGCCGCCGGGCTGGCCGGTGAGGTCGAGGACCTGCCACTGCTCGCGGCGACCCTGTCACGGCTTGCCACCGCGGAGCACACCCGAGGCGACCTGCGCTCGGCCGTCGATCTCCACCACAAGGCACTGTCGACGCTCACCCCACACACGAGCACATGGCTGGAGATGGGGGTCCGCATCCGGCTCGGCAGCACCTACGCGGCAACGGGCCGTCACACCGACGCACAGCAGGAGTTCCAGGCTGCCCTTTCCCTGCCCGGAGCCGACGACCACACCCGCGAATACGAGATGGCACGAGACGGACTGGAAGCCACAGGCATGCGTCCGGCGACCCCGCCGGCCAGGGCGCAAAGGGAGGCCGGGTAAGAAGCGTCCTCGTGCGCAGGTCAACGAGGGCCGAGATGACGGTCGTGAAGAACTCTTGGATCAGCGCGAGACGGGCCCGCGCGGGTAGATCCCAGTGCCGCGTCTGGTGGCCGAGGCATGCCGTCGAGGGAGTGACCACGGGTTTCATGCTCCCTGCAGCACGATTTCAGCGCCGGAGCATGGGAGTGCCCCAGAGTGAAGCCCGAGTGCGGAGTTGTGGACCCACCACATCACCGTGGCGACGATGGGATTCCCGGGATTAGGGACAACATGACCGGATCAGGCACGGCTGCATGGCTCGGCGCGAAGCAGGCCACTTATGTGGCCAGACGCCCCCCGTGGACGGGGTACGTACTGGGGGGCATCATCCTCCTCGGCGGAGGCACACCGCTGCTGATCACGATGGCCGTCGCATTCGGCGCTTCGATACCGTTGTTGACCTTCTCACTCATGTACGTGGTGTTCGGATGGGCACTGATCGACAAGATCAAGCTGGCCCGGCGCGGCAAGAACGCGCGGCTCGACCTCTTCCAGCACGGCGCGGTAGTGACCACCCACGACGGCGACGCCCACACCTTCAGCTGGGACTCCGTCCAGGTCCACCAGGACGTACTCCACTCCCGGAAGAACGGCGTCACCGAATCCAGCCACGTATACACGCTGATCGGTGAGGACGGCGTGGCCCTCACCATCGGCGACACCCGCAGGACGTCGACCTCACGCTACGCGGGCATCGTCACCCACGTACAGGGAGCGGAGTTCACCGATCCCAAACAATGGGGACCGGCCATCGTGCAGGCGGTCAGCGAAACCCAACTGCGCCGCGCCCTGGAAGACGTGGCGCACGGGCAGGACCTCATCTTCAACACGATCAGGCTGAGTCTGAACGGGATGGAATACAAAGGGCAGACCCTACCGTGGACCCGCATACGCGAAATGCGGCCCGTCAACGGCCGCCTCCACGTCAAGGAGGACCGCCGACGGCTCCTCGCGATGGACGTCCCGGTGTCATCGATACCGAACTTCCCGGTGTTCTACACCGTCGCCACAAGACTGCACGAAGCCACACGACAGCCCTAAAGCCTCGCCTGGGAAAGTGCATTCACGACGATTACCGATGGCAGGCAGATGGGCGTCGTCGACCAGGCCCTGAGCAACTCCCCGGCGAAGCCAACGATATTGTCCACGGCAGGTGTCGGGTGAACGCAGATGATCCCCGACGACCAGCACGAAATGAAGGGGCGAGCGAAGAAGGACGGAAATAGTGTATTTCGGCGGCACGCATCGGCTCAGGGCGATGGCAACGTCCGTTGATCGTGTGTCGATGCAGGTCAGGGGTGTGGCATTGCCGATCTGGTTGATGGCGAAGAGGATGGCCATGCCGCTCTCGTGGTCCACCGGGCTGGTGTCCTCAGGGCCGGTCCGATCGTGATCAGGCTCTCAGGAATAGGTCGGCGTCCCACCTCTCTCGTGTATCCGAGCATGGTTGAAATTCCGTGTGTGATCACACAGATATCTGGGAGAATCGCGTAGTCATGGTGGAGCCTCTGGCCTCTTCGGATCCTCGGCGCATCGGCCCGTACCAGTTCGAAGGGCGACTCGGCGCGGGGGGAATGGGGCAGGTCTTTCTCGGAACATCGGCAGCCGGACGCAGGGTCGCAGTGAAAGTCATCCGGCCGGAGCTCGCGGCCACCCCTCAGTTCCGCGCTCGATTCGCCCGCGAGGTCGAGGCGGCACGGCGGGTGGGCGGATTCCACACCGCCCAGATCGTGGACGCCGATCCTGAGGCCGCATCGCCCTGGCTGGCCGCCGAGTACATCCCGGGCCCCACGCTCCAGCAGGTCATCGCCTCAGATGGCCCTCTCCCTCCAGATGCCGTGCTCCGCCTTGGCGCCGGAATCGCTGAGGGCTTGACCGCGGTCCACAACTGCGGTCTTGTGCACCGGGACTTGAAGCCCGGCAACGTCATAATCGCCGCCGACGGCCCGCGCATCATCGACTTCGGGATCGCGCATGCCCCCGACGCCGCTCCGATGACGCACACGGGCACCATTATCGGCACCTACGCGTACATGTCGCCAGAGCAGATCCGTGCCCCCGCCCAGGTGACCCCCGCCAGTGACGTCTTCTCACTGGGCTCGGTGCTCGCCTTTGCTGCTACCGGCCGGGGCCCGTTCGACGCGTCGACCGTCCTGGCGATCATCCACCGGGTCACGAGCGAGGCACCCGTACTCACCGGCATCGCTGTGGGCAGCGCGCTGCACGCCCTGGTCTGCCACTGCCTCGCCAAGGACCCCACCGGGCGCCCGCCGACCTCCGAGGTCCTGCGCCGGTTGGCTGTCACAGCCCCCGCCGCGCCTCCTGTGCCGGCCATGCCCCCGGCGATACCCCCGCTTCCGGCGACAACTCCCGTCGACGGCCGTCCGATCCGGCGCCGCTCCGTGCTGTTCGGCGGGCTGGCCGCCGCGACGGCCGTGGTCGCCGTGCCCACCGCATTCGTGCTGTGGCCGAAGGACGCACCACCCGCCGAGCCGAAGGGCAAGCCGAAGGCGAGCAAGAGCCCCGAGCGGGACATCACCAGGCCCGTCGGCGAACTCAAGGGCCACGAAGGGAACATCGAGAGCATGGCGCTCAGCCGGGATGGAAGGTTCCTCGCCACGGGCGGCTACGACACGACGCTGAAGCTGTGGGACCTCACCGCGCGCCGCGAGAAGACAACCTTCGAAGGCCACACCAATGCCGTCTGGGCGGTGGCCTTCAGCCCCGACGGCACCACCCTGTACTCCGGCGCCCTCATGGAGCTGCTCGCCTGGGACGCGAACAGCGGGGCCGCGAAGAAGAAGCTAGCTGCCTATAAGAGTGAGGACGACTTCGTCCACTGCCTGGCCGTGAGTCCGGACGGCAAGACCCTCGCCGTCGGCGTCGGCGGCCGGATCGAGCTGATGGACCCGAGCACGGGCCGGGTCCGCGAGACGCTTGACGGGAAGGCGGGGAGCATCGCCTTCAGCCCGGACGGCAAGACCTTCGCCGGCGTCGCCGCCGCAGCCAACGAGAGCGGCATCCGATTGTGGAACACCGCGAACGGCCGCTTGCTGAAGACCCTGCGCGACGGTGAGGACGAGAACTACTCCGAGGTGTCGTTCAGCACCGACGGTAAGACTCTCATCGCGAACGGCCCCGGCGTCCTGCTGTGGGACGTCGTCTCCGGAAGACTCACCAGGAAGCTCACCGACCAGCACGGGCACCTGGACAGCGCGGCATACCGGCCCGCCGACGCCGGGACTTCAGGCAAGGCGATCGTCGTGGGGGGCGGCCGCTTCGTAGAGACCGAGAAGACCGACACCGTCGGCCGCACGGTCAGCGTCTGGGACGTGGACAGCGGGAATCTCGCCACCACCTTGGTCGTGGGCGATCCGAAGACCCCGATGCGGGCCTACATCGGCCACCTTGCCTTCACCCCGGACGGCAAGACTCTGGCGGGTGTGTGCACCCCGGCGGCCGGCGAGGACGGGATCGAGCCGTCGATCCAGCTGTGGAAGCTGCCGTGAGCGGCAGCACCGGAGAGACCACTCAAGCCACCGCCTCCCTCTGCCCCCCTCTGATCTTCCTCGCACCGGACGGAACACATGGACGCACTCAGGCCCGACGATCCGCAGTGGGTCGGCCCCTACCGCTTGGACGGACGGCTCGGGGAGGGAGGTATGGGATCGGTCTTTCTCGGCACGTCGCCGGGTGGCCGGAAGGTCGCGGTCAAGCTGATCAAGCAAGAGCTCTCGGCGACCCCGCAGTTCCGGGAGCGGTTCGCCCGCGAGGTGGAAGCGGCGCGGCGGGTGGGCGGCTTCCACACCGCGCAGGTGGTCGACGCCGATCCCGGGGCCGCGTCCCCGTGGCTGGTCACGGCGTTCATCCCGGGACCGACGCTGTATGAAGTCGTCGCCAAGGGCGGACCGCTGGATGCCACTGCCGTGCGGCGGCTCGGTGCGGGGCTCGCTGAAGGGCTCGGCGCGATCCACAAGTGCGGCCTTGTGCACCGGGACTTGAAACCGGGCAACGTGATCATCGCCGACGACGGGCCGCGCGTCATCGACTTCGGTATCGCCCGCGCCGTGGACGCCAGCTCGCTCACCGCGACGGGCACCGTCATCGGAACCTACTCGTACATGTCGCCGGAGCAGATCCGCGCCGACCGGGCGGGAACGGCGAGCGATGTGTTCTCGCTCGGCTCGGTACTCGCGTTCGCCGCAACAGGGCGCGGGCCGTTCGACGCGCCCACGCTGATCGAAATCGTCCAGCGCATCCTGGACGAGGCGCCCGCGCTCGACGGCATCGACGACGGTGCGCTGCGGGAGCTGCTCGCCGCGTGCCTGGCCAAGGCCGCCGAGGCGCGGCCGGCCGTCGATGAGCTGCCCGGGCTTTTCGCAACGCGTGCAGCCGCAGGCGGGGGTTGGGCTGTGGGGCCGCGGCCGGTTGGAGCCGGCCCGGTAGACCCTCGTATCCCCATGCCTCTAGCGGATGCGCCCACGGCTGCCGTGCCCCCACAGGTGACCCAGTCACCGACCGTCACCGCAGCCCCCCGTACTCCGCCACCGGAGTTCGGGCCGGTGAGCACCACCAAGGATGCGGGCGACAGGACCCGCCCGGGCGGGCTGTCGCGGCGTGCGCTCCTGTTCGCCGGGCTCGGCACGGCGGCAGCCGCCGCGACGGTCGGGGTGCCGATTCTTCTGCGCAACGACGACAAGGCAGGCGGCTCCTCCGACGCCGGTGACAAGCCCGCCCCCCTGCCGGGCACTTCGAAGCCGGACGAAACCCAAGAGGTCATTCCCCTCAAGGGCCTCGAAGGCGGGCGGACGCTCGCCTTCAGCAAGGATGGCCAGCAGCTGTACGGCGCCGACCAGAGCACCATCTGGCGCTGGAATCCGAGCACCGGGGCAGGCGACCCGGTCCACATCGGCGCCCAAAGGTACCGGCAGGAAGTGGTGTTCAGTCGGGATCTCAGCTTCCTGGTCAGAGCGGAGGAGGGCAGGGTCCGCATCTGGGACACGACCACCGGCAAGATTGTGCACACGTTCACGCTGTCCACCGAGAGCGGCACGAGCCAGGAGGGCTGGCCCACGGGCCTGGCGATCAGCACGGACGGTAAGAGGCTGGCCGCGAGCACCGGGGAGAGCCTGCATCTCTGGGAGCTGCCGTCCGGCAAGCACACGAGCCTCTCCACGAACGAACCCGGCGGCCCCGTGGCGTTCCGCGGCGACGGTGAGATGCTGGTCAGCGGTGGGAACTCCCTGGAGACCCTGACCCCCGCGGGCAAGGTCACCGGCACGGTCAAGGGCAGCAGCAACGCCAAGGTCGCCGTGTTCAGCCCGGACGGGAGCCTCCTCGCCTACGGGAACAACGGCGGCCGTATCGTGCTGTGGAACACCGAATCCCGCTCGGAGGTCATCCGGCTCAAGGACTGGGCCACAGCCCTCGCGTTCCATCCGGAGGGACGCCTCCTGGTCAGCGGCGCCGGCACGACCGTCAACGTATGGGACACGGTCGCGGGGAAAGAAGTCGGCAGCTACGAGTGCCCCAACCAGGTCGAGGCGGTGGCCGTCAGCCCGGACGGCAAGACCGTGGCGATCGGCCTCAGCATGGCGATCACCCCTGAAGCCAAGACCTCGGTCCTGCTCTGGCAGATGCCCTGACGTAGCCGGGAATCGGACTCAGAAGTAGAGGAGCACTGCGACGTAGTAGGTGTCGTCCTCGACAACCGCTGGCGGCATGTAGTCGTTGACTGACGCATAGTCAACGAAATCAGTGGGGATGGCCAGTGTCTGACCGGCGAGGCAGTAGATCGAATCCTCCCAGACCCACACGCCGTCGGAGCTCAAGGACGAGCCGCCGGGAATCCGGTGGTCGTGTTCCCGAACAGGTGCGACCCGGCTCCATCACAAGCCCCTCCCCTTCCACCACCCCGACCAGTCCATCGGTGAGCTCGCATGCTCGTCCATGACCATCATGCCGTTGACCGGGCCCAGGATCTGACGATTCTTCCTACGCACAGGTGCTCAGCGGCGGTGCTCTGCAGAGCACCGCCGCCCACGCCCGCTACGGCGGCGGGGGGCGCACCACGGGCGAGAGATCAACTGCATACGTCGGGTGATCCAGCGGGTCATCGACAACGTCGGCACGCCCACCCAAGCCGAACGCGTCAAGGTCAGGGAGCGAAGGAGAGCATGCGGGGCTCGTGCCGGGCGTCGTCGCCGGTCAGGCCGGCGGGCGCGATCACCAGCCGGTCACCCACGTAGGCGTTCTCGCCGACGACCCCCATCCCGAACTCGAGCCTCGAGGTGGAGGCGGGGAGCCGCAGCACGTCCTTGATCGTGTCCACGCCGCCGGGACCGACCCGGAAGACCCGCCCGGGCTTGGCACTCGTGCCCACCTGGTAGACGACCCCCGTCCTGCCCGGGCCGACGCGAAGGGGGTAGTAGCCGTACGAGGTCCCCTCGTCCTTCACGCCCCAGACCAGTTTCCCAGTGCCGAGGTCGTAGGCGCCGACGCGGTCGGTGCCGCCCAGGAGCACGAGGCCCCCGCCGACAACGGCCTCCCGGCACGACTGGGCGTTGGCTCTGGTATCCACGGAGTCGCCGCAGTGCTTGAACCCCTTCGCCCGGGGGTCGATGGTCCTGCGGACCTTGCCGTCAGGTCCGAGGGCGACGACCCGCCAGTCCTCGGCGTGGCTCTCCCGATGCGCGGTGGTGATCACGGCCGGTGCGACGGAGAGCACCTGGCCGACTCTGCGGCCCGGCTCCGTCCGGTAGCGCCAGCGGACCTTGCCCGAGGCAGGGTCGATCTCCCGGACCTGGTCGTACGCCTTCTCCAGTGAGGTGATCGCGCAGTCGGCGAGTACCAGGAGTCGGGTGCCGCCGGCCACCCTGCCGGGGTAGCACTTCCCGGGGTTCTCCATGGGGATGTCGTACAGCTTCTTCCCGTCGGCGACGCTGTACCCCGCGGCCTTCATGCTCTGGACGATCGCGACGGTGCCACCGCTGATCGCGCTGTCCACGATGATCGTGTTGTCCCCCGCGCCGGTCTCGGTCAGCTTCTTGTGCCAGCCCGCCTTTCCGGTGCGCAGGTCGATCATCTGGAGCTGGTTGCACCGGGTCCCGGTCCAGGCCTCGACGTTCTGCAGGACGATGACGACCTTGCCGTCGGGGGTCGCGTTGACCGGGGTCTCGCAGACGGGGGTCGGGAGGTCAACGTTCCACAGCTGAGCGCCGTCGCTGAGCCGGTGGGCGACGACCCTCTCGTAGACGGCCTGGACGACGGTGTCTCCGACGATCCAGAGGTCCTCGGTCGGAATGTTCCGGCGGGGCAGGTCGGTGCGGTCGTCGACGATCCAGGCGCTCGCCTCGCCGGCCATGCGGCGCTGCGCGATCTCCGCGGTGGTGGGGATGCGGGTGGGCGACGGGGTGGGGCGGGCACTCGTCTTCGGCGGCGCCGTGGCCGACGGGGCGCCGCTCGCCGAACCGGCACCGTCCTGCCCGGCGCTGTTCGATCCCGCACGGTCCGGTCCCGAGCGCTCGCCGACGGCATACAAGCCGCCGGCGAGCAGCAGCAGGGCGAGGGCCACGGCGACCACCGGCCACCGCCGACGGCGCGGGCGGGGCGGCGGCGGGCCGTAGCCCTCGGGCGCGTACGGATTGTCCGGCACAGGCCAAGCCGGCGGGCGATGCCTGTACCAGGGCTCGTGTGACTGCGACATCCGGTTCCCCCTACGACGATGCGAGCGGCCGCGTTACTTCCAGACGGCGATCGGGTGGCCCTTGCCGGAGTCAGGCAGCCACTCGACTTGGGTCGGACCCGTCCCGCCCTCATCGGTGAGGTAGACGCCGCACGATTCGTAACTCTCGCCCTTCGGGGCGCTGTCGAAATCCTTCTTGTCTGTGTCATCGACGGTGCACGCCTTGAACTCTGGTGCCGCCTCCATGGTGACGTTGCCGTCCGCGTCAATGGTTGAGGAAGGGAATCCGGGCCCGATGCTCAGATACGTGAGTCGCCCCTCATCGCCCACAACGTCGAGGTCGGGCCACTTGGCAGCCCCGTCTGCAGCCTTGGTGACGCGGTAGTGGACGTAGTACGGCGTCCGGCTGGCATACCGATCGGGGTTCTGCAGTTCCGACAGGTCGTCGGCACTACCCTGCTCCACCCTCAGGACGGTCACTTCGAGATCTTCGCTGGTGGCCTTCCCGCCATACGGGAGCTCCTGTTCGGAGGCGCAGGAGGTGAGGACGATAGCGGCAAGGGCGATCAGGGCAGTGTGCTTCGATCGGATCTTCAAGGTGTTCCCTGTGGGTGAGGTCCGGCCCGGCACTTTGCATGCGCCGGGTCCCAGCGAAGCCTTGCAACACAGCCCCGGTACTACGTCGCCAACTCTGCCCTGAGCCACTGCAAGGCCAGTGAAATCCCAATGAATCCAGTTGCACAGCCCGGCGCGGCACCTTCCCCCTCAGCAGTGATGCCGATCTCGAATCGACTCTGACCGGAGCGTGAATCCCCGAGCTGCACCGGCGGACGCTGGAGGAGCTGACACAGGCCCGCGCCTCGATCACATCGATGGAGAAGATGATGCGCTCCATCGAGTCGCGGCACACGCAGGACCGTACGGCCGGGAGCGGGAACTCCCGGCCGTGCCCATGGAGAACACAACTCATGGTCAAGTACGCCAACGCGCTCCGGCTCGGCGCGGCGGTGGCCGAGCAGGTCCTGCGGCGCTTCACCCGCGGAGGCCCCCAGGTGGTCGAGAACTGGAACCCGGCGAACACCGTGCTCCACTACGGCAAGGACGGCGCCCTGACTGGCCCGGACAAGGAGCACGCCGAGACCTCGATGCTCGCCCTGCGCCTGCTCCAGTCCGCGCTCGTCCACGTCAACACCCTGCTGGTGCGGCAGGTCCTGGCCGAGCCGGAGCGGGCGAAGAAAGCTCAGCGACGAGGACCGGCGCGGCCTGACCGCGCTGTTCTGGTCCAACGTCAACCCGTACGGCACCTTCCGCCTGGACATGGGCAAGCGCCTGGACCTGGGGCCCGCTGCTGCCGTGCCCCGGCCCCGCACACCGGCGGACACCGCCGACCGATCAGCGGCCATGACCCAGATGCGCCAGAAGCCCGCTACGGGATGATCTTGGTGCCTCGGCGGCTCGCTAGGACTCGGTGTCTGGCGTGAGGATGCGGGCCGGAAGGACGTTTGGAGTAGTGATCTGCGCGACGTAGCCGGGATCTGCTTCGCGTCGTTGGAGCGGTGAGAGCACCAGGAGCAGCCGCTCCTGGTCTGCACCGACTGCGAGGACCTACCCGATGCGCCTATCCGGCCGCGCTCCGCACAAGGCGGACACTGGGACCGATGCCGCCGACATTCGTCCGACAGCACGACGGTTGGCTGAACGAGCGGCCTCGCTGGCCGTTCGGGATCTGCTGTCCCGCCAACATGCGGAGGGCTGGTGGAAGGGCGACCTGGAGTGCAGTGTGACGAGTGACGCCGAAGACCTGCTGCTCCGGCAGTTCCTCGGGATCCTGGATGAGAAGACCACTCAAGCCGCCTGCCTCTTCATTCGCGGTGAGCAACGAGAGGACGGCACCTGGTCCACCTTCCATGGGGGGCCGGGTGATCTCTCCACCACCATCGAGGCGTATGTAGCCCTGCGGCTTGCCGGAGATGCTCCCGGCGAGCCGCACATGGCCAAAGCGGCCGCGTGGATTCGCGCGCAAGGCGGCCTCGCTGCCGGCCGGGTCTTCACCCGTATCTGGCTCGCGCTGTTCGGCTGGTGGAAGTGGGAGGACCTGCCGACGCTCCCACCCGAAATGATCTTCATGCCTCGGTGGTTCCCGTTCAATATCTACCGCTTCGCTTGCTGGGCCAGGCAGGCCATCGTGCCGCTCACCGTCGTCTCCGCGAAGCGCCCCGTACAGCCCGCACCGTTCGGCCTTGACGAGCTGCATTCCGAGGCGGGCGTGCCTGGCCCCACCAGAGAGCGTCCTCCCGCGAGAGGGTGGGAAGGCTTCTTCCTGCGCCTGGACAGGGTGCTGCACGCATATCACAAGGTGGCACCGCGTCGGCTGCGTGAAGCCGCCATGAACAGGGCGGAACGATGGATTGTCGAGCGGCAGGAGGACGACGGCTGTTGGGGCGGTATCCAGGTGGATGCCACATACTCGTTGGTGGCCCTGTGCCTGCTCGGCTATGAGCTGGACCATCCGGTCGTGCGCGCGGGCCTGGCATCGCTGGACGCCTTTGCCGTCTGGCGCGAAGACGGCTCCCGCATGATCGAAGTCAGTCAGTCGCCGGTGTGGGACACGAGTCTGGCTGTCAGCGCTCTCGCCGACACGGGCGTGCGCCCCGACCACCCGGCCCTGGTCAAAGCCGCTGATTGGATGCTCGGAAAACAGCACCGTGAGCCCGGAGACTGGGCCGTCCGCAGGCCCGGCCTCGAACCGGGCGGCTGGGCCTTTCAGTTCCACAATGACAACAACCCGGACCTCGACGACACCGCCGAAGTCATCCTCGCTCTGCGACGCGTCGAGCACCCCGACCCGGTACGGGTCGACGCGGCGATCGGGCGTGGCGTGCGCTGGAGCCTGGGCATGCAGTCCAAGAACGGTGGCTGGGGCGCCTTCGACGCCGACAACACCAGCTCAATCGTCCGTCGGCTGCCGTTCTGCGACTTCGGTGAGGTCACCGACCCCCCGTCCGCCGACGTCACCGCCCACATTGTGGAAATGCTCGCCCTCACAGGCCACTTCGCTGACCCGCGCACCCGGCGCGGTGTCGAATGGCTCCTGACCGAGCAGGAGGCGTCCGGCGCCTGGTTCGGACGCTGGGGGGTCAACTACGTCTACGGAACAGGCTCGGTGGTCCCCGCGCTGATGGCTGCGGGGCTGCCCACAGCGCACCCCGCAATCCGGCGCGCCGTTACCTGGCTGTCGTCCTCGCAGAACGACGACGGGGGCTGGGGTGAAGACCCGCGCGCCTACCGGGACGAACGGTGGGCCGGGCGTGGCACATCCACCGCTTCGCAGACTGCGTGGGCGCTGCTTGCCCTGCTGGCGGCCGGCGAGCGGCAGAGCGAGAGCGTCGAGCAGGGAATCGGTTGGCTCGCCCAGACGCAGCGCGAAGACGGCACGTGGGACGAGCCATACTTTACGGGCACCGGTTTCCCCTGGGACTGCTCGATGAAATACCACCTCTACCGCCAGGTCTTTCCTCTCATGGCGCTCGGCCGCTACCTGCACAAGAGCGGGCTGGGGCACCCCTTTGACGCGACCGTGGGCCTCCCGTCGGCACGGCAGGGGTGATCGACGCTGGGGAGAGATCAGACGACGCGACCTCGTGCCCGTTGGCGCCGGCCGCGTATGCGGTGGGGCTGAGCGGGATGCCGTGGGCGATCTGACCGCGCTGCAGGGGGGAGGGCGGACCTGTCGTCTCCTGGTCGCAACCGTTCGGGAGTCGGCTCGTTGGCTGAGAGTGCCCACTGCTCCGTATCTTCCTGTCGCCGGCCCGCGTGGACTGCCGCTGCTGGGTAACCTGCCCGCTTTCGGCCGAGACCCGTTGGCGTTCCTGGAGCGTCTGCGCGACGACTTCGGTGACGTGGTGACGTGGTCGCTCGGCCCGATGCGGATCATCTCCCTTTCGCACCCCGAGCACATCGCACAGCTGCTCGAGGCCGACGAACGGTGCTACAAGACATCGGATACCGGCTGGGGATTCAGGCAGTTGCTCGGCGACGGCGTCGCCCGCAGCAACGGAGCTGACTGGCGCCGCAAACGAGCCCTCGTCCAGCCGGCCGTCCGCCCCCGACAGGTACGCGCCTACGCCACGACGATGGTCGACAGCGCTGTGGCGCTTACGGACCGCTGGCAGGACGGGAGCCGGATCGATGTGCTGCGGGAGATGTCTCTGCTCACGCAGCGGATCGTCGTGCGTACCCTGTTCGGCAACGACGTCGGGGACCAGGCCCGAGCACTCGGCGACGCGATGGCAGTGGCCGGGCGGGAGATCGGCGCCGAACTGCGGGGCATCGGGCTCTTCCTGCCGCCTTGGGCGCGCACGCCCGCCCGGCGACGTCTGCTTCACGCCGTCGCGGCGCTCGATACCGAGATCGATCGCCTCATCCGCGCCCGGCAAGCCGCTCAGGGCGTGGCCGGCGAAGGCAGCGATCTGTTGAGCAGACTCCTCACAGCGCGGGACGAGGAAGGCCGGCCGCTCACCCCCAGGGGGGTGCGGGACGAAGCGGTGACCCTGTGGTTCGCCGGCCACGAGACCACGTCCAGCGCGCTGACGTGGTCCTGGTACCTCCTGTCGGCATCCCCCTGCGCCCGGGAACGGCTCACCGCGGAGCTCGACCGCGTACTGGTGGGACGTCCGCCGACCATTGACGACTATGAGCAGCTGACCTGGACCCAACAAATCGTCAAGGAAGCGCTGCGGCTCTATCCGCCCGGCTGGATGGTCCCTCCCCGAGTGGCGCGGGACGGCGCTGTCCTCGGAGGGAGACCGGTTCCGGCCGGAACCATGGTCTGGTGCAGTCCGTGGGTCACCCATCGAGACCCCCGCTGGTTCCCCGACCCCACGGCCTTCCGGCCTGAACGCTGGGACACCGACCCCCTACACGCGTTGCCTCAACACGCCTGGTTTCCGTTCGGAGGCGGCACGCGCAGCTGTCTCGGCGCCCGGTTCGCCCTGGTCGAGGCAACATTGGCGATCGCGGCACTGGCCCAGCGATTTCACATCGACGTTGACCCAGGCGAGGTGACTCCCTCGGCCGGCCTGCAGCTCCAGCCAGCCACACCACTGCGGGCCACCTTGCGAGCACTTCCCGCTGACCGGCCCGGCGTGCTACGGGTGTGAGTAGTCGAGGCTCAGGAAGTACGGCCGAGATTGATCATGCTCTCTGAAGCAGGTTCGGAGAGGCTGGCGGTGTCCTTCGGCTGCTGTTCCCGTTGGTTCGGGTCGACGCATGTTCGGTTTGGACACCCCCGTTGGGCCGGTGCAGTCCGCGGCCCCCGATTCCGCGCTCTGGCGTCGGGGCCGCGTCAGCTCCCCCCGAGCATACGAAGGTCTTGATCTCCCCGAGCGGTCAGGGCCTTTGTGCCGCCGGGCTTTGTTCCGTGCGGCCCGGGCAGCCTGGGAGAGCGGCGCCGGGGGCGGTTGGGCAACGGGTGACCGGCGAGGCGCTCAGCGCCCCAAGATCATCCCGTGGCGGGTTTCTGGCGACCAGGCCCGCGTTGCCCTGCTCGAAGTCGGCCTCTCCCATCGGTGACCCGGGCGGCGACAACGGCATTGAACCCGGTGTGACCACGACATTCGGCTCACGCCCGTCATCGGCGTACAGCGCAGCGGGAGCGTAACGGCCACCCGTCAGGCCAGGGCCGCCGAACGGAGCACCGCCACCTGGGCCCGCCGTAACGCGGCCGACCTGCGCCGCCTCGCAGGCCAGATCACCGCAGATGGGAGCTGGTGAGCAGGAATCCCCTGATTGGTGACCAGGGCAAGGGGCGACCCGGAGCAGCTCGTTAGGGCGTGTATCGGAAGTACGTAGGATCGCCTTGACCAGGTGTTTCGCGTGACGGTGGCATCCTTGGCCGGTGTACTCATCTGATCACGTAGGCGCTGTGTTCTTCGATGTCGACGGCACTCTCGTCCCGGGGACCAGTTCGTCGGTCTTCCTGGCCGACTTCCTTGGCCATCGGGACGAGTTGGCCAAGGCCGAGGACGACTACGCCTCTGGCGCCCTGGACAATTGGCAAGTCTCCGAGCTGGATGCGGCGGGCTGGGCAGGCGTGCCCGTAAAGCGGATCTCTGGCTGGCTCGACGGGCTTCCTTTGGTCTTGGGCATTGCGGAGACTGTGGCCTGGTGCCGACGGAACGGGCTGGTTCCTGTGCTGGCTACCTTGGCCTGGTCCCCGGTCGGCAGCTACCTGGCCGACCGCTTCGGCTTCCATTCGTTCAGCGGACCTCGGCTGGAGATCACCGATCGCCGGTTCACGGGACGTGTGGCCCGCCACTTCGACGAGCATGACAAACGAGACTTCGCCCTTGCGCAGGCGCAAGAGCTGGGGCTGGCCCCCCACTCATGCGGAGCTGTCGGAGACAGCCGATCCGACCTGCCGCTGTTTGCATCTGTCGGGTTGAGCGTGGCATTCAATGCCTCGGCGGGTGCGCGGGCAGTAGCGACAGACACGGTGGATGACGACGACCTGCGAAGTGTGCTTCCCGTTTTGAGCCGCCTGGTCACAGCCACTCGTTGATGGCCGCGATGAGGACGGTTGCCTCGTAGCGGACGGCGAGCTTGTCGCACCTCGTGGCCACGGCGCGGTTCCTTTTGAGGCGATTGATGCCGCACTCGACCGCGTGCCGGGCCTTGTAGTCCTCGGGGTCGAACTTCGGAGGACGGCCGCCGCGGGAGCCGAGCTTCTTTCGGTTGCGGGCTTGGTCGGCCTTGTTCGGGATGGTGCAGCGGATGCCGCGTCTGCGCAGGTAGGAGCGGTTCTTCCGGGAGGCGTATGCCTTGCCGGCGCGCACCCGGTCGGGCCGGGTCCGCGGCCGGCCCCGAACCCATGCGGGCGACGCGGATCTTGTTCAGGACCGGCTCGAACTGCGGGGAGTCGCCGCGCTGCCCAGCGGTGATCACGATCGCCATGGGTTTCTGCCCCTGCTCGACGGCCAGGTGCAGCTTGGTGGTCAGACCGCCGCGCGAGCGTCCGAGGCCGTGGTCGTCCGGCTCGGTGACGACGCCGCCGGGCGGCTCGGCCTGCAGGTCCCCGTTTTCCTCGCCCCGGCGGCGTGCTGGTGGGCCCGGCAGACGGTGGAGTCGACGTTGATGTCCCAGGTGATGAGTTCCTTGACCTCGGCTTGGGCCGGGAGCTGGGCGAGGATCCGCCGCCAGGTGCCGTCCCGCTGCCAGCGACGGAACAGGTCGTACACCCGGGTCCATGGCCCGTAACTCGGGAACATTCCGCCACGGCACACCGGTGTGGGTACGGAACCGTATGCCGTCTATCAGCTGCCGCCTGGTCCGTATCGGCGGCGC
The DNA here is from genome assembly GCF_042735655.1 of Streptomyces sp. NPDC059567. Classification (NCBI taxonomy): domain Bacteria; kingdom Bacillati; phylum Actinomycetota; class Actinomycetes; order Kitasatosporales; family Streptomycetaceae; genus Streptomyces; species Streptomyces sp. NPDC059567. Next base: position 38,202 of record NZ_JBHWBS010000066.1, read on the forward strand.
CCCGGCTTCTTGCCCCTGGGCAACAGCGGCTCCAGCCGGGCCACGCGCTGCTCCTCGCCCAAAGTCAGAGGTCAGGGTTGTTGCAGGCGCGGGCGGGCTGTCCTGGGCGGGGAATGTCGCGACCAGGACGCAGGCGTGGCCGACAGGGTCGGCAGCGGCGCAGGTCGAGGGTGCCGATGGGAACGGCTGTCACGGGCCGGATTCCTGGGGGTGTCGGCGTACACGTGAATGAGCTCAGCGCGGGCCAGGGAAATGTGCACGGATACTCTTCCGGGATGCCTCTTGATCAGTACGTCTACTTCGCTCTGTCCAGTGAGCGCACTACCGCGCAGGAGATGACGACACTGCTGGGTATCCAGCCCGATGAGACGAAGGTGCGCGGAAGCCGCATCGTCCAGCCTGCGATACCTGTGTGCCACCGATGGAAGGTCGTGTGTCGGGAGCCAGGTCTGCGCGTCGATGAGCAGATCGCCCATGTGCTGGACCGGCTCCGGCCGCACACGGACCGCATCGCCGGTCTTGCGAGGCGGCTGGGTGAAGAACCTGGGGCGGGAAGAGCCGCAAAGCTTCAGGTAGTGCGCTACTTCAGAGAGGCAGACGAACCCAGCAAGGACAGCCACTTGCGCACCGAGGAGAAGCCAAACCTCTTCGGCTGGTCCCTCCATCAAGAGGTGCTGGACTTCCTCGCCGCCACTGGAGCCTTCCTGGACGTCGACGAGTACGACCTGACGGGCTGAGCACGTTCACTTGTACCGCCCTGTGCAGATGGGTGTGTACACCGACAGGGGGCGGGACCAGCTCGGTGGCGCTGGCCCGAGGTCCCGGCGGATCCCCAGGACGACACCCCAACGGCCGGAGACGAACAGCAGGTCGGCCGAACGTGGTGTCATGCAGCGTGACCGCCTCTGAGTGGCCACCCACCACAACCGCCACCACCTCGCCGATGTGCCCGTCGATGGGTCGCTCAGAGGTCACCCACAGCCCCGCCGTGGCGGGACCGCATCTGCGGCCAGGGAATCCTTCCTTGCCGAAGAGGACCACGGGGTCTCGACCCGGCTACTCGATGGAAGGGCAGGCAGCCGGGTGGGACTTCCGCACTTCCGTTTCGCCTCTGGTGAAGCCCGGCAGATTCTCAACGAACTGTCACTTCTCACCCCCCAAGGCAAAACTGTGAGCGAATCCAATATCTGGTTCTACCAACCCGCCGCGGGATACCAGCAGGGGACCGACCTCATCGGCTACAAGGTCGAGGCCACCGACGGCGCCATCGGAAAGATCAGCAAGCATTCCGAGGAGGTCGGCGCCTCCTATCTCGTCGTCGACACCGGAGTATGGATCTTCGGCAAGCATGTTCTGCTTCCTGCCGGAACGATCAAGTTGATCGACAACACCGAGGAGACGGTCTACGTCGACCGGACGAAGGACCAGATCAAGGACGCCCCCGAGTTCGACGAGATGAAGCACACCGGCAATCCCAGCTACCTGGAGCAGTTCGCCCGCTACTACCGGCAGCCACACATGTAGCACTGACCCTGGTTCAGGCCGAAGCACTGCGGCTGGCACGGTCACGCCAGGTCAGCACTGCGACAATGCAAAGAGGGGCGCGAAGAGCCGTCCGAACGCCGGGGGTGCACATGTCCCACGTGCCCATGGCCTCCTTTGACCTTCCAATCGGTGATTTCCCGCCCGGCGGGCGACGAAGTGGTCCGCCGACGCCGAGCTCGTCGGTGTCCTTCGGCTCGGGCAAGCGCTCGGCAACCCCAGGCGGAGACGCCGATCTCGCGATGCCCTCTCCTTCTCCCACGGCCGCGATCGCTGTTCCAGTTCGCACCGGCGGCGGTCCCTCACAGACAGGACGGAGTCGTGTCCACCACAGAATTTGATGCGGCGGTCGTGACGTCGCTGGTCGAGGACGCTGTGTTGGCGCCCTCGATGCACAACGCACAGCCCTGGAAGTTCGTCCACCGCACCGGCAGCCGCTCCATCGCGATGTACGGTGACCCCGACCGCACGCTGCCATACGGCGACCCCGACCACCGTGCACTGCACCTCGGATGTGGCGCAGCCCCGTTCAACCTGCGCGTGGCCGCCGCCCACAGCGGGCGGGCCGCCACCGTTCGGCTGTTTCCCGCCCCAGAGGACCCGTGGTTCCTGGCCGACACCATGCTCGACGAGCCCGCTCCCGAGCCCTCGGAACGTGACCTCGCGGACCTCCATCCCGCGGTACGGCGGCGTCACACCAGCCGCTTCCCCTTCTCCGACGAACAGATTCCCAAGCCGATACTCGACGGGCTTTGCTCCGCCGCTCTCCTGGAAGGCTGCAGACTGATTACTCCGGGCGCCTGGCACGCCAGCGCCGTGATGGAAGTCGTGCACGACGCCGAGCTCCTCGAGGCCGCTGACGAGGCAGTGCGCGAGGAGATCGCCACCTGGACACGCACTGGCAGGACCGATGAGGGACCTGACGACCAAGGCATCCCGGCGGACGCCCTCGGTCCACGGCAGTACGGCGTGGACTCCCCCGTGCGGGACTTCGACCCCACCCGCCGGGTCCCCGACCGCGCCGTAGCAGTCTTCGAGAAGCACCCGCACATCGCGCTGCTCGGCACGGTGAACGACACTCCGGCGGACTGGCTACGCGCAGGGCAAGCCATGCAGCGCATGCTCCTGCAGGCCATCCTCGACGGTCTCGCAACCTCGCTGATGTCGCAGCCCCTCGAATGGCCCGAGCTCCGGTCCTCCGTACGCGACCCGAGTTCCGCGATCGGCTTCGTCCACATGGTGTTCCGTCTCGGCTACGGCCCCCAGGGCGCGGCAACACCTCGCAGGCCCGTGGGCGAAGTCCTCAGCATCGAGTGACGGCGTCGGCGAGTCGCCGTCCTGCTCACCGTCACCACATGGCATGTCTATTCCCGGGACCGTTTCGACAGGAGCCCGAGCAGCGGAAGTGAGGGGAAGCCCGTGGGACCGAGCATTGACTACAGGGCGTTGTTCGCGGCCACGCCCAGCCCCTATCTGGTGCTGGGCCCTGACCTGGTGATCGTCGACGTCAACGACGCGTACCTGCATGCCACTGGCCGGAGCAGGTCGGACCTGGTCGGCCAGTACATCTTTGATGCCTTCCCGGACAATCCGGCGGACGCTACCGCCGATGGGGTGCGGAATCTGGGCGCCTCGCTGCACCGGGCCCTGCAGTCGAAGCAGCCGGACACGATGGCGGTGCAGAAGTACGACATCCCCGTCGCTTCCCGGCCTGGAGTGTTCGAGGAGCGGTGGTGGTCGCCGATCAACACCCCCGTGCTCGGGCCGGACGGGCAGGTGGCGTGGATCATCCACCGAGTGGAGGACGTGACCGAATTCGTCCGCTCCCGCCCGGCCCGCCCGGCAGGCGGACCGCTGGGCAGACGAGAGGTGATGGAGGCCGAGCTGTATGCACGGGCGCGGGAGCTGCAGCGGCTGAACGAGGAACTGCGCCACGCGCATGCCCGAGAGCGGCAGGTCGCCGTCGCCTTGCAGGAGGCCATGCTGCACTCGCCCGACCTGGACCGGCACCGGAATGTCGCGGTGCGCTATCTTCCCGCGGTCGGGTCACTGAACGTGTGCGGCGACTGGTACGACGTCGTGGATCTCGCCGACGGCTCGTTCGGTGTCGCGGTCGGCGACGTCGTCGGCCACGGCCTGGAGGCCGCCGCCGTCATGGGCATGCTCCGCAGCGCGCTGAGCGCCGCCGTCCGGGCCCTGACCGAGCCGGCCAAGTCTCTGGAGGTCCTCGGCCTGTACGCCCGATCGGTCGAAGGCGCGCTGGCCACCACCGCCGTCCAGGCCGTGATCGACACCCGCCAGCAGCGGATCGCCTACAGCAGCGCCGGACACCCGCCACCCGTCCTGGTGCACCCCGACGGCACCTGCGACCTGCTGGACCAGGCCACCGATCCCCCGCTGGGCGCCCGCCCCGAACATGTCCCCCGCCCCCAGGCCACCCTGCCCTATACCCCCGGTGACATCCTCGTCCTTTACACGGATGGGCTCATCGAACGCCGCGACCAGGACATCGACGCCGGCCTCCACCGCCTCACCGACGCCCTCGCCCGTCACGCCCGCATGAGCCCCGACCGCGTCGCCGACGCCCTGCTGGCCCAACTCGGCGTGGCCGGCGGCGCCCGCGACGACATCGCCCTGATCATCGTGCACCTATGACGGCTCGTGCCTTGGCCGCCCGGGTCACTCCCGAAGGTCCTGATGCAGCCGCTGTCGCAGAGTGAACATCGCCCCGGCATCCGCAACGCGAGCGAAATGATCGAGCAGCACCTCCACGCGGGCGTTGTCGCCATCCCGCACCGCCGATACGATCGCCTCTATCACCTGGCGTAACTCAAGAGGCGCAACCGGCTCACCCGGCTCAACGGAATCCACCATTCCCGCCCGCTACCCGCCACACGCTCCGCAACCCTCACTGGATCAAGTGAGATCGCGGGTCAAGACGTGTATCTCGCCAAAGGCCCTTCCTCACCGGGGACTTCGGCCGAGGAGCTCAGCTCCAACTGGGCAGTCGGTCGGTCGGAAGCCATCGGCGCACAGCGTTCACGGCGAGGGAAGGTTTGTGCGTCTGCCGACTGCGCGAGCTCGACCCCTCGTACACAGCTTGCCTGCTCAGCAGGGGTGGCCGGGGAGCTCGTGGCTGCGGGCGCGGCCGCGCGGGCGCGGCGCAGCTCGTCGGCCTCGTCGCGGACGGCGTCGAGCCGGACTTCGAGC
>NZ_JBHWBS010000067.1:0-41657 GCF_042735655.1 Streptomyces sp. NPDC059567
GGGCCGGGGCATCGCCCCGGCCCTCCGCCGTACTCACGCCACGACTACTTCTTGCGGCCGCGCTTCTCGCGGACGCGGACGGAGATGTGGATCGGGGTGCCCTCGAAGCCGAACTCCTCGCGCAGCCGGCGCTCGACGAAGCGGCGGTAGCCGGCCTCCAGGAAGCCCGAGGCGAAGAGCACGAACCGGGGCGGCTTGGTGCCCGCCTGCGTACCGAAGAGAATGCGGGGCTGCTTGCCGCCGCGGATCGGGTGCGGGTGGGCGGCGACCAGCTCGCCGAGGAAGGCGTTCAGCCGGCCGGTGGGGACGCGGGTCTCCCAGCCGGCGAGCGCGGTCTCGATCGCCGGGACGAGCTTGTCCATGTGGCGGCCGGTCTTGGCGGACACGTTGACCCGGGGCGCCCAGGAGACCTGCTGCATCTCGGTCTCGATCTCGCGCTCCAGGTAGTAGCGCCGCTCCTCGTCGAGCTCGTCCCACTTGTTGTAGGCGATGACGAGCGCGCGGCCCGACTCGACCGCCATGGTGATGATGCGCTGGTCCTGGACCGAGATGTTGTCGGTGGTGTCGATCAGGACGACCGCGACCTCGGCCTTCTCGACCGCGGCGGCGGTGCGCAGGGAGGCGTAGTAGTCCGCGCCCTCCTGGAGGTGGACCTTCTTGCGGATGCCGGCGGTGTCCACGAACTTCCAGGTCTTGCCACCGAGCTCGATCAGCTCGTCGACCGGGTCGCGGGTGGTGCCCGCCAGCTCGTTGACGACGACACGGTCCTCGTTGGCGACCTTGTTCAGGAGCGAGGACTTGCCGACGTTCGGGCGGCCGATGAGGGCGATGCGGCGCGGGCCGCCGATCGCGTTGCCGAAGGTCTGCGCGGGGGCCTCGGGCAGGGCCTCCAGGACGGCGTCGAGCATGTCGCCCGTACCGCGGCCGTGCAGCGAGGAGACCGGGTAGGGCTCGCCGAGGCCCAGCGACCACAGGGCGGTGGCGTCGGCCTCGCCGGAGGGGCCGTCGACCTTGTTGGCGCAGAGCACGACGGGCTTGCCGGCGCGGCGCAGCAGCTTGACGACGGCCTCGTCGGTGTCGGTGGCGCCGACGGTGGCGTCCACGACGAAGACACAGGCGTCGGCCGCCTCGATGGCGTACTCGGCCTGGGCGGCGACGGAGGCGTCGATGCCGAGGACGTCCTGCTCCCAGCCGCCGGTGTCGACGACCTTGAAGCGGCGGCCGGCCCACTCGGCCTCGTAGGTGACGCGGTCGCGGGTGACGCCGGGCTTGTCCTCGACGACGGCCTCACGGCGGCCGATGATCCGGTTCACCAGGGTCGACTTGCCGACATTGGGGCGGCCGACGACGGCGAGGACGGGGAGCGGGCCGTGCCCTGCCTCCTCGATCGCGCCTTCGACCTCCTCGATGTCGAAGCCCTCTCCCGCGGCGAGCTCCATGAACTCCGCGTACTCGGCGTCGCCAAGTGCCCCGTGGTCGTGCTGGTCGTTCATGAAGTCCGTTCCTTGATCATTCGTGGTCGGTGGGTGCGAACCCACTACTCAGAGTCTCACTCAGCGCCCGGTGAGGCGCCTGGCGTTCTTCAGGTGGGCGGTCAGCCGCTCCTGAATGCGTACGGTGGCGTCGTCCAGCGCCTTGCGGGTGCGCCGGCCGCTGCCGTCGCCGGCCTCGAAGGCGTCGCCGAAGACGACGTCGACGCGGGCGCGCAGCGGGGGCAGCGCCTTGATCAACCGTCCGGGGCGGTCGGAACTTCCCAGGACGGCCACCGGGACGATCGGCGCGCCGCTGCGGACGGCGAAGTAGGCGAGGCCGGCCCGCAGCGAGGCGAAGTCGCCTTCGCCGCGGGTGCCCTCGGGGAAGATCCCGAGGACGCCGCCGTGCTCCAGGACCGCGAGGGCGTTGCCTATGGCGTTCCGGTCCGTGCTGTGGCGGTCCACCTTGAGCTGCCCGATGCCCTCCAGGAAGGGCCCGAGGGGCCCCACGAACGCTTCCTTCTTGATCAGGAAGTGCACGGGACGGGGGGCGGTGCCCATGAGCATGGGGCCGTCGATGTTGTGCGCGTGGTTGACGGCGAGGATGACGGGGCCGGAGGCCGGCACCCGCCACGCGCCGAGGACGCGCGGCTTCCACAGGCCGTACATCAGCCCGATGCCGATGCCGCGCCCGACGGCGGCACCCCGCTCGGAGGGCTGGGTCACTTCGCGGCCGTCCTCTTCTCCTCCACCAGGGTCACGACGCACTCGATGACCTGGTCCAGGGTGAGGTCCGTGGTGTCGACCTCGACGGCGTCGCCGGCCTTGGCGAGCGGGGAGGTCTTACGGCTGGAGTCGGCCGCGTCCCGCTTGACGAGGGCCTGCTGGGTGGCGGCCACGTCGGCGCCCTTGAGCTCGCCGGAGCGGCGGGCCGCGCGGGCCTCGGGGGACGCGGTGAGGAAGATCTTGAGGTCGGCGTCCGGCAGGACCGTGGTGCCGATGTCACGGCCCTCGACCACGATGCCGCCCTCGGCGTTCTTGGCGATGGTCCGCTGGAGCTCGGTGATCAGGGCCCGGACCTCGGGGACGGCGCTGACGGCGCTGACCTTGGAGGTGACCTCTTCGGTACGGATGGGTCCGGCGGCGTCGGCCCCGTCGACGGTGATCGTCGGGCGGGCCGGGTCGGTGCCGGAGACGATGACGGGCTTGGCGGAGGCGTTGGCGACGGCCTCGGCGTCGTTGACGTCGACGCCGTTGCTGATCATCCACCAGGTGATCGCCCGGTACTGCGCGCCGGTGTCCAGGTAGCTCAGCCCCAGCTTGGCGGCAACCGCCTTCGAGGTGCTCGACTTGCCCGTGCCGGAGGGCCCGTCGATGGCGACGATCACGGTTTCCACGGTGGGGAACACCTTCCTGGGGTGAGCGGTGCAGGCCTCGCGGGATGCGGGGGGCCACCACAAGGTTACCGACTGGCGACCACCCGTTCGGCCCCCACCGTCGCGGGCAGCCGATTCCGCGGGCCGGTGACCCCCGGACGGGAGTCCCCTGAAGCCCGCCCGACGGGGCCCGGCCCAGGCGCCGAGGCCGAGCGGCCGGCCCGAGGGGGCGTCCCGAGCGCCGAGCCCGAGCAGCCCGTCCGAGGGGCCCGACTCGTACGCCGAGGCCGAGCGGCCCCTCCGAGGGGCCCGGCCCGCACGATCGGCGCGGCCCGAGCAGCCCGGCCCGCACGACCGGCGCGGCCCGACGGCCGGCGTGTGCGCCTGCGGCGCTAGCTCGTCCTGAGCGCCCAGCCCCGTTCCTTCAGTGCCTCGCCGAGGACCGGCGCCGCCGAGGGGGTCACCATCAGCTGGACCAGACCCGCCTGCTGACCGGTCGCGTGCTCGATGCGGACGTCCTCGACGTTGACGCCCGCCCGGCCCGCGTCCGCGAAGATGCGGGCGAGCTCGCCGGGCTGGTCGCTGATGAGGACGGCGACGGTCTCGTACTGCGCCGGTGCCGCGCCGTGCTTGCCCGGGACCCGGGCGCGCCCCGCGTTGCCGCGGCGCAGGACGTCCTCGACGCCGCTCGTGCCCTCCCGGCGCTTCTCCTCGTCCGTGGACTCGAGGGAGCGGAGCGCCCGGACCGTCTCGTCCAGGTCGGCGGCGACGCCCGCGAGGACGTCCGCGACCGGCCCGGGGTTGGCCGACAGGATCTCGACCCACATGCGCGGGTCGGAGGCGGCGATCCGGGTGACGTCACGGATGCCCTGCCCACACAGCCGTACCGCCGTCTCGTCCGCCTCCTCCAGGCGCGCGGCGACCATCGACGACACCAGCTGCGGGGTGTGGGAGACGAGCGCGACCGCGCGGTCGTGGGCGTCCGCGTCCATGACGACCGGGACGGCGCGGCAGAGCGCGACCAGCTCCAGGGCCAGGTTCAGGACCTCGGTGTCGGTGTCACGGCCGGGCGTGAGGACCCACGGCCGCCCCTCGAAGAGGTCCGCCGTCGCGGCCAGCGGGCCCGAGCGCTCCTTCCCGGACATCGGATGCGTCCCGATGTACGCGGTGAGGTCGAGCCCCAGCTGCTCCAGCTCGCGCTTCGGCCCGCCCTTGACGCTCGCCACGTCCAGGTAGCCGCGCGCGAGGCCGGCCCGCATCGCCTCGGCGAGCGTGGTCGCCACGTGCGCCGGGGGTACGGCGATGATCGCGAGGTCGACGGGGCCCTCGGGCGGGTCGTCCGTACCGGCGCCGAGCGCCGCCGCCGTACGGGCGCTGGCCGGGTCGTGGTCGCGCAGGTGCACGGCGATGCCCCGCCCGGCGAGGGCGAGCGCCGCCGAGGTGCCGATCAGGCCGGTTCCGATGACGAGTGCGGTTCTCACCGGGCGACGTCCTCGCCCGGGGCGGCCGGGGCACCGAGGGAACCCGCGCACGTCGGCCCCTCGACCCGCCCGTACGTGTGTCCGGCCTCGTCCTTCGCCGGCTGGACGGCGCCTCGGACCGCTCGTACCGCCACCTGATGCTCCTTACCCGACCTACGAAACCTTGCGAGAGTGCTCCGATCAGCCTAGTCAGCAGGGCGGACACACCGTCACCGGCGACCACCCTCCGAGACGCGGGGGGCCGCCGGTGCGCCGGGCCGGTGTCAGAGGCTCTGCTTGCGGATGATCTCCTCCAGCGACTCACCGCTCTGCGGCAGCGAGCCGCTCGGGGTGAGCTTGTCCACGACCTGCGGCAGGGACGTGGCGATCTCGTCGGCGGCCTCCTGGGGGCTGACACCGGCGTCCTGCGCGACCTTCTGCAGGGTGTCGTCCGGCAGGGCCTGCGCGATCTCCGGACCGCTGACCGGCTGGTTCTGGCCGGTGCCGACCCAGGACTGCGCCTGGTCGACGAGGCCCGACTTCGTCAGCATGTCCATCAGGCCGCCGAGCGGGTTGCCGCCGTCGGTGCCGCCCTTGCCGGCCATCAGGGCGCCGAGCAGGGAGCCGAGGATGTTGCCGCCGCCGGGGCTCTGCCCGGAGCCGCTGCCTCCGAGGAGGCCCCCGAGAAGACTGCCGAGATCGTTTCCCGCCATCGTGATCGCTCTGCCTTTCATCCGGTACGGAACACGGACAATGTCACGCAAACCAGAACGTGCCGCCACTCGGGGTATCCGGGGTGCGCGGCGGCCGCGATACAACTGTCGGCATGTTGCTGCACGTCGTACCGCTGGACGAATGGTCCGCCGATCCCGAACTCCCCTATGCGCCGCCGTCGCTGGCCTCGGAGGGCTTCGTCCACTGCTCGCCGGACGAGACGGCCGCGCTGACCGTCGCCGACGCGCACTACCGCGGCGTCCACGGCCCGCTCCTGGTCCTCGTCCTGGACGAGTCCCGGCTGAGCGCGGAGATCCGCTGGGAGGGGTCGGAGGACGTGCTCTTCCCGCATGTGTACGGGCCGATCGAGCGGGCGGCCGTCACGGCCGTCCTGGAGGTGCGCCGGGACACGGACGGCCGTGCGAGGGAGCTGACGCCCTGGATCTAGGCGTGTTTGCGGGCCACCGGAGAGATGCGCGACCAAGCTGTACGGCATGAATCCAGAAGCCACGCCCCGCCGTACCGTGCTGCTGGCCGGTGCGGGTTCCGCCGCCGCCCTGGCCACCGGCTGCGGCTCGGACGGAGACGGCGACGCGACCGCCTCGCCGACGCCCCCGGACACCACGGCACCCACCGCGTCGGAGCCCGGGACCGCCTCGCCCACGACGGAGCCGACCTCCGAGCCCGCCGGGGAGGCACTCACCGAGACATCCGACATCCCGGTCGGCGGGGGCACGATCTTCAAGGAGGAGAAGATCGTCGTCACCCAGCCCACGGACGGGGACTTCAAGGCGTTCTCGGCGATCTGCACCCATCAGGGCTGCATCGTCGCCAAGGTCGAGAACGGCACGATCGACTGCGCCTGCCACGGCTCCAAGTTCCGCATCACGGACGGCTCGGTGGCCAACGGCCCGGCCACGCGCCCGCTCCCGGCCGAGGAGATCACCGTGTCGGGGGACTCGATCAGCCTCGCGTAGCGTGTCGCGCATGACTCCGACGGACCTGGTGCGCGACCACACGATCTACTCCTGCGTCATGGGGTCGCGCGCTTTCGGTCTGGACACCGAGGGAAGCGACACCGACCGCCGGGGTGTCTACCTCGCCCCCACCCCGCTCTTCTGGCGCTTCGACAAGCCGCCGGCGCATGTCGAGGGGCCGGGCGAGGAGCAGTTCAGCTGGGAGCTGGAACGCTTCTGCGAGCTGGCCCTGCGCGCCAACCCCAATGTGCTGGAGTGCCTGCACTCCCCCGTGGTCGAGGACATCGACGACACCGGCCGCGAACTGGTCGCGCTGCGCGAGGCGTTCCTCTCCCGTCAGGCGCACCAGACCTTCGTGCGGTACGCGGGCGGGCAGCGCAGGAAGCTCGACGCGGACGTCCGCCAGTACGGCGAGCCGCGCTGGAAGCACGCCATGCATCTGCTGCGTCTGCTGATGAGCTGCCGCGACCTGCTGCGGACCGGCGAGCTGACGATCCACGTCGGAGACGAGCGCGAAAGGCTCCTCGCGGTGAAGCGCGGCGAGGTCCCCTGGCCCGAGGTCGAGTCCTGGATGGCCGCCCTCACGGAGGAGGCCGACAAGGCCTCCTCCACGAGCCCCCTCCCGGTGGCCCCGGACCACGCCCGCGTCCAGGACTTCCTGATCCGCGCCCGCCGCGCCTCAGCGCTGAGCGTGCTCTAGCCGGGTCCGTACGACGAAGTCGTGCAGCACGTCGTGGGCCACCGGGGCGTCCCCGAGCCCCGAGGCGGCCTGCGCCGCGTCCAGGACCCCGTGCAGCGCCTCCACGTCCGCGCGGACGCGCGCCGGGTCCACCTCGGCCGGTCCGTGCTCGGCGGCCGCCTTCGCCGCGATCAGCTCGGGGACGTACACGGGGGCCTCCGCCACCTCCCCCACCAGCGTGGGCAGATGGGCCTGGAGCTCGCCGGACCGCATCAGATGGATGCCGGTGAGCAGCGCCCGGAGGGTGTAGAGCAGCGGCTTCAGCTCCTCCGTCTTCTCGAAGAGGCGCCACTGTGTCGCGGCGAATCCACGGTAGTGATGGGCGTGGTGGGTGGTGAGGACATCCGGCACCAGGGCGATCAGCTCGGCGTGGGCCTCCGAGGTGTGGACCACCAACGGGGAGAGCAGCTGCTCCAGTACATAGCCGTTGCGCCGTAGCATGAGCCGGACGAACTTCCGCAGATCGTGCGTGACGAGGTCCATCTCGACGCCGTCCCGGTCCCACATCCGGGACCGGGTCTCCTCCGGCTCACGCAGCCCTATGAGTCCCTCCACCGGCAGCAGATGGACACCCCGCAGGTCCACGTCCGAGTCACGGGACGGGAATCCGTACAGATGCGCGCCGGAGACGGTGGCGAAGACCAGGGGATCGGGCTGTTCCGCCACGACGGCGGAGAGGTCGACTTCGGGTACGAGAGCTACGGTCATGGCCCAAGCTTCCCAGGGCGTCGTCAGACGTCCCAGAGGGCACCCAGCGCCACCAGCTCACTGCGGTACTCGATCCGCTCCTCCCACTCCTTCGGCCACGCGCCGGCGCCCAGGTGGGCGCCCGCGAACGCGCCCGCGAGGCAGGCGATCGAGTCGGAGTCGCCGCGCGTGCAGGCGGCGCGGCGCAGCGCGGTGACGGGGTCCTCGGGGAAGAGCAGGAAGCAGAGGAGGCCGGTGGCCAGGGCCTCTTCGGCGATCCAGCCGTCGCCCGTGTAGGTGCAGGGGTCGAGCTCCGGGTCCGCCGTGCGCTGGACGCCGTCCAGCTTCTCCAGGACCGCCAGGCACTCGTCCCAGCCGCGCTCGATGAACTGCCGGGCCGACGGGTCCTGGGAGCGGGTCCACAGGTCGCCGAGCCAGGTCTCGCGGTAGACGGAGCGGTTCTCGTAGCCGTACGAGCGCAGGTGGCCCACCAGGCCCGTCGGCTCGACGCCCTGGGCGAGCAGGTACACGGCGCGGGCCGTCAGGTCGGAGGCGGCGAGCGCGGTGGGGTGGCCGTGGGTGAGCGCCGACTGCAACTGGGCGGCGCCGGACCGCTGCTCGTCGCTCAGTCCGGGCACGAGGCCGATGGGCGCGACCCGCATGTTGGCGCCGCAGCCCTTGGAGTGGATCTGGCTGGCGTCCTGCCAGGCACGGTCGCCGTCGAGGAGCGCACAGGCGCGCAGACACGTGTTGCCCGGCGCCCGGTTGTTCTCCGGGGAGTGGTACCAGTCGACGAACTCCTCTCGGACCGGCCGGGCGAGGCGCAGCGGGGCGAGCACGCCCCGGTCCATCGCCGTGCGGATGCCGCGGGCGAAGGCGAGGGTCATCTGCGTGTCGTCGGTGACGTACGCCTTGCCCTGCTTCTCGCCGGGCAGTTCCATCTCCCGCCACGGTCCGAACTTCGCCAGGATCGCCGGCACGTCGTTGAACTCGGTCGGGAAGCCGAGCGCGTCGCCGAGCGCCAGTCCGATCAGGGAGCCGGTGGCGGCCTGCTTGGTGGTCATGGGGTGGATCGTCCTTCCGGTCGCAGCAGTGGCGGGTGCAGGGCCGTGGCCTCGCCCGCCCGGTAGAGAGCGGCCGGTTTCCCCCGTCCGCCGGTGAGGCGTGGTGGTCCTTCGACGGCCTGGACGAATCCGGGCGTGGCGAGGACCTTGCGCCTGAAGTTGGGGCGGTCGAGTTCGACGCCCCAGACCGTCTCGTACACCTGGCGCAGCTCGCCGAGCGTGAACTCGGGCGGGCAGAAGGCGGTGGCGAGACAGGTGTACTCGAGTTTGGCGCCGACCCGTTCGTGCGCGTCGGCGAGGATCCGGTCGTGGTCGAAGGCGAGCGGCCCGTACGTCGTCTGTGTCCCGTACGGCATCCACTGTGCCCGTGCCGCGTCGCCGCCGCCGCGCGGCTCGGGGGCGTCCGGGACGAGGGCGGCGAAGGCGACCGAGACGACCCGCATCCTCGGGTCGCGGTCCGGTTCGCTGTACGTCCGGAGCTGTTCGAGGTGGAGTCCGGAGACGGTGTCCACGGACAGGCCGGTCTCCTCGGCCAGTTCACGGCGCGCCGCGACCTCGGCGGACTCCCTGGGCAGTACGAACCCGCCGGGCAGCGCCCATGCCCCGGCGTACGGCTCCTGGCCGCGCTCGACGAGCAGGACGTACAGCCGGTCCTCGCGGAGGGTGAAGACGGCGAGGTCGACGGTGACGGCGAAGGGCTCGAAGGCGTACCGGTCGTAGCCCTCGGGGGCCTGGGGCGGGGTCATCGGCGCTCCGGAAGGGGGTCGGCGAGGTCCCAGCCCTCGGTGAGCAGCGCGTCCACGGCTGCGACGGCCGCCGCGAGTCGCTCCTCGTGCGGTCCGCTGAGGACGGCGGTCCTGCGGCCCGTGTGGGCGAGCTGGGTGAGGAAGCGGGCGGTCATCCAGGGCCGCAGGTGCTCCCCGTCGCGCAGTCCGTCGTCCTCGAAGTCGACGCCCCGGTGGTCGGTGAGGAGCCAGAGGTGCTGTCGGCCGTGGGCGGCGATCTCGCCGACGGCCGGGCTGGTGGTGCCCATGTACCGCTCGTGCCAGATGGTGGTGGCGAAGGCGTCGGTGTCGCAGAAGAGCACGGGCGATCCGGCGCGTGCGGCCTCCTCCTCCAGCTCGGCCTGGCGCAGCGCGATCAGCGGGAAGTCCTCGGAGTGGAAGGAGACGTCCTCCCAGGTGGCATCGGGGCGCGCGGCGCGCAGTTCGGCGAGCTTGAGTTCGCTGAACTCGCGGCCGTACTCCGGTACGTAGCGGGTGCGGGCCCAGACGCCGCCTCGGTTGCGGTAGTGCTCGGCCAGGGCGCGGGCCATGGTGGTGGTGCCGGTGGACTCGGCGCCGAGGACGACGACGCGGCGGGTGAGCGCGGCCCGTACCGGCGGTTCCAGGTAGTCCCAGCAGCCGACGGGGTCCTTGCGGACGGCGGTGCCGGAGACGGGGAAGAGCGTGCGGTCGGGGTCGACGCAGACGGCTTCGGCGCCGAAGCGGCGGCCGAGTTCCTCGCCGTACGGCTCCGAGGTGAAGACGGCGTCGACCCGTTCGGGCACCGCGGCCCGGAAGACGGCCATGTGGGCGGCCCAGACGTCGGGGTCGTGGAGGTCGACGGGGATGTCGTCGACCGCGCCGACGACCAGGGCGTCGGGGTGGATCTCCCGCATCCAGGCGACCCGTTCGGCGAGCGGCACGGACTCGACGGAGGAGGCGCAGACGAGCACGGTGAGGCGCTCGCAGCGGTCGCGGGCGGTACGGACGAGATGGTGGTGGCCGGCGTGCGGCGGATAGAACTTGCCGAGGACCAGACCGTGTCCGTAGCGCTTCATGCCGCCACCTCCGCGGGAAGGGCGCGCCGCGCCGTGCGGTCACGGCTCCAGCTGCGCAGGCCGAGGACGCAGAGGGTCATGAAGCCGATGTACAGCAGGGAGGTCAGGTACAGCTCCTTGTACGCGTACAGGGGCACGTAGACGATGTCGGCGGCGATCCAGAGCCACCAGGACTCCAGGCGCTTTCGGCACTGGCCGTAGGTCGCCATCAGGGAGAGCGCGGTCGTCAGGGCGTCCCAGAAGGGGACGGTCGAGTCGGTGGCGCGGTCGAGCAGCAGGGTGAGCGCCACGGTCCCCACCACCCCCGCCGTGAGCAGCCATGTCCACTCGGTGCGCGAGGTGCGGCGCACCGGGAGGGTGTCGGAGCCTGGTCCACCCCCGTGGGTCCAGGTCCACCAGCCGTACACGGCGAGGGTGATGAAGACGATCTGGAGGCCGGCGTCCGCGTACAGCCCCGCCTGCGAGAAGAGCAGGATGAAGAAGAGGTTGTTGGCGATGCCTATGGGCCAGTTGGCGAGGTGCTGGCGGGCGACCAGCCAGACGCAGAGCGCACCGCTGCCGAAGCCGAGCACTTCGGTCCAGCTGACCGGGGTGTCGAGAACGGTGAAGAGCGGTTGCTGCAGGGGTTCGAGCACGTTTGCGAGGCTCACGCCCGCCTCCTTAAGAGTCATGATGACTATAAAGCGCGCGGGGCGTCGACCACAAGTACGAACGCGCATGATCGAGTGCTCACATGCGACGCGCACACGAAGAAGCCCGTGACCGCCGTCGGGCGGTCGCGGGCTTCTTCGTGGAGCGGTGGGGCGGGACTACATGCCGACTTCCTTCATCAGCATGCCGACCTCGGTGTTGGTCAGCCGGCGCAGCCAGCCGGACTTCTGGTCACCGAGCCCGATCGGGCCGAAGGCGGTACGCACGAGCTTCTCGACCGGGAAGCCCGCCTCGGCGAGCATCCGGCGCACGATGTGCTTGCGGCCCTCGTGCAGCGTGACCTCGACCAGGTAGTTCTTGCCGATCTGCTCGACGACGCGGAAGTGGTCGGCGCGGGCGTAGCCGTCCTCCAGCTGGATGCCGTCCTTGAGCAGCTTGCCGACCTCGCGGGGAAGCGGGCCGGTGATCGCGGCCAGGTAGGTCTTCTTCACGCCGTACTTCGGGTGCGTGAGGCGGTGGGCCAGCTCACCGTGGTTGGTGAGGAGGATGATGCCCTCGGTCTCGGTGTCGAGGCGGCCGACGTGGAAGAGCCGGGTCTCGCGGTTGGTGACGTAGTCACCGAGGCACTGGCGGCCGTCGGGGTCCTCCATGGTGGAGACGACACCGGCCGGCTTGTTCAGGGCGAAGAAGAGGTACGACTGGGTCGCGACGGTCAGACCGTCGACCTTGATCTCGTCCTTCTCCGGGTCCACGCGCATGCCCTGCTCGAGCACGATCTCGCCGTTGACCTCGACCCGGGCCTGCTCGATCAGCTCTTCGCAGGCACGGCGCGAGCCCATACCGGCGCGGGCGAGCACCTTCTGCAGCCGCTCGCCCTCCTGCTCGGCGCCGGGGAAGGTCTTCGGGGTCTTGACCTGCGGCTTGTTCGCGTACCGCTCCCGGTTGCGCTCCTCGGCGCGGGCGTCGTACTCGCGCGAGCGCGCCGGGGCCGTACGGCCGCCACCGCGCTGCGGCGACTGCTTCGGTCCGCCCTTGGCGCCTCCGCGGGCGGCGGCGCCGCGGCCCTTCTTGGGGCCGTCGGAGGGGGCACCGGAGCCGCCCACGTCGTACTTGCGCTCCTCGGGGCGCGGATTGCGGGGCCGGCCGCCGCCGCTGCCGCCGCCCTGCCGGTCGTCACGGCTGTTGCCGGCGCCCCGGTAATTGCCGCGGCCACCGCTGTTGCCACCACGGCTCCCGCCGTTGTTTCCGCTGTTCCTGCCGCTGCTGCTTCGCATCAAATGTCCGTCGTCTTGTCGTCTGCGTCTTCGCGATCCGGGAGATCCGGATCGAACGACGGGACTCCTTCCAGCGTCTCCGCCTCGATCGCGTCCGCCTCGGGGAGGAAGGGCGCGAGCTCCGGGAGCTCGTCCAGGCCGCGCAGGCCCATCCGCTCCAGGAAGTAGTTCGTCGTCCTGTACAGGATCGCACCTGTTTCGGGTTCCGCGCCCGCCTCCTCCACGAGACCGCGCTGGAGGAGGGTGCGCATGACACCGTCGCAGTTCACTCCGCGGACCGCGGAGACTCGGGATCGGCTGACGGGCTGGCGGTACGCGACGACGGCGAGGGTCTCCAGGGCCGCCTGGGTGAGGCGGGCCTGCTGCCCGTCGAGGACGAACGCCTCGACGGCCGGGGCGAACTCCGCGCGGGTGTAGAAGCGCCAGCCGCCGGCGACGAGACGCAGCTCGAAGCCGCGGCCCTGGGCGGTGTACTCGTCGGCGAGCTCGCGCAGGGCGTCGCCGACCTCGCGCGGGGTCCGCTCCAGGACCTTGGCGAGGTGGGTCTCGGTGGCCGGCTCGTCGACGACCATGAGGACGGCTTCGAGGGCGGGCTTGAGGTCGCTCATGCCTTCTCCTCCACGGGTTGATCGAACTCGTCGGTGACCTGGGTCTCCCGCTCCCCGCCGACCCAGGTGACGGTGAGCTCGCCGAGGGCGTCCTCCTGGTCGAGGGCGACGGCCTTCTCCCGGTAGAGCTCCAGGAGGGCGAGGAAGCGGGCGACGACGGTGAGGGTGTCGTCGGCGCTGTCGGTGAGCTCCCGGAAGCTGACGCTCCCGCGCTCGCGCAGGAGGGCCACGACGATGCCGGCCTGCTCGCGGACGCTGACGAGGGGGGCGTGGATGTGGTCGACGTACACCTGAGGCTTGGCCCTGGGCTGCATGGCGTTCACCGCGAGCTTGGCGAAGCCCTCGGCGCCGATGGAGATGACGACCTCGGGGAGCAGCTCTGCGTGGTGGGCCTCCAGGCCGACGGTCCGGGGGTAGCGCCAGCCCTCGGCTTCCCAGCGGTCCTCGAAGATCGTGGCGATCTGCTTGTACGCGCGGTACTGCAGGAGCCGCGCGAAGAGCAGGTCCCGCGCCTCCAGGAGCGCGAGATCCGCCTCGTCCTCGACCTCGGCGGCGGGCAGCAGCCGGGCGGCCTTGAGATCGAGCAGCGTGGCGGCGACGACGAGGAACTCGGTCGTCTGATCGAGATCCCAGTCGGGCCCCATGGCACGGATGTGCGCCATGAACTCGTCGGTGACCTTGGAGAGGGCGACTTCGGTGA
The DNA here is from genome assembly GCF_042735655.1 of Streptomyces sp. NPDC059567. Lineage (NCBI taxonomy): Bacteria > Bacillati > Actinomycetota > Actinomycetes > Kitasatosporales > Streptomycetaceae > Streptomyces > Streptomyces sp. NPDC059567. Next base: position 13,545 of record NZ_JBHWBS010000067.1, read on the forward strand.
CGTCGAGCTTGTGCTTGGAGATGAGCTGGAGGAGCAGATCGAAGGGCCCCTCGAAGTTCGCCAACCGCACGGTGAACCGCCCGTCGCCACCCCCGTCCCTCGGCGGCGTGGCCACGGATTCCGGGGCCGCCGCGGCGGGATCGACGACGGAATCGCCATCACGAGCCGGGGCATCGACCCCGAGGGCACTCGCGGTGTCCGATTCGCCGGCGGACCCGGCAGGGGCCTGCGGGCTCACGCCCGCGGGCGAGGTCGCCACGTCGGCGGTGCCAGGCGCGGGCTGCCGGGCGGTGTCCGCCCCAGGATGGGCCTCAGCAGGGCCCGGGGCGGGCTCCGCGTCCGCCGACGACCGCCGGACGGGCGCCGGCGCGGATTCGGCCGCGGGGGCCGGGGAGGCCGCCGCAAGGCCCGGGGCGGGCTCCGCGTCCGCCGACGACCGCCGGGCGGACGCCGGCGCGGATTCGGCCGCGGGGGCCGGGGAGGCCGCCTGGGCGGTCTCGGGGGTCGGCTGAGGGTCCGAGGGGGTCGGGCGGGGGGTGCCCGGGCCGCGTCCCAGGGCGCGGCGGCGGGCTGGGCGGGACGTTTCGTCGGGCGGCGGGGGCATCGGGGTCCAGGGAGGAGCGGGGGCGCGGCAGCCCGCAGGCTACCGTCAGCGGCCGCGCAGGCGGCGCACGAGGATGCTCGCGTCGCCGCGGGACTCCAGGTCCGCCAGGACCACCGCGACCGCCTCGCGGACGATCCGGCCCCGGTCCACGGCGAGCCCGTGCTCGCCACGGAGCACCAGGCGGGCGTGCTCCAGGTCCATGAGCTCCTCGGCGGAGACGTAGACCGTGATCTTCTCGTCGTGCCGCTCGCGCCCGCTCGGCCGCCGGTTCGGCGACCTGCCGCGGCGGCGCGGCTGCGCGGGCTCCGCCGTGCGGGCCCGGGGCTCCCCCTGCTCCGCGGGCTCCGCCGCCGAGTGCTCGGCGGGAGCGGAGCCCGGGGCGGAGCCGGAAGGAGATGCGGACGCCGGCGCCGAGCCGGATCCCTCCGCCGCCTCCGTGTCGCTCTCGCCCGCCGGAGCCGGTACCCGGCCACGGGGCGAGGAGGACTGCAGCGCCATCCCCCCGGTCGTACGGAACAGTTCGTCGGCGCCGGGCAGACTCACTCGGCGTGACACCGGGCGAGCACCTCCCTGGCGAGCTGACGATAGGCGGCGGCACCCACCGAGTTCGACGCGTACGTCGTGATCGGCTCACCGGCGACCGTGGTCTCCGGGAAGCGCACGGTACGGCCGATGACGGTGTGGTAGACGTGGTCGTCGAAGGCCTCGACCACGCGCGCCAGCACCTCGCGGCTGTGCACCGTACGGGAGTCGTACATCGTGGCGAGGATGCCGTCGAGCTCCAGCTCGGGGTTGAGCCGCTCCTGGACCTTCTCGATCGTCTCGGTCAGCAGCGCCACACCACGGAGCGCGAAGAACTCGCATTCCAGCGGCACGATGACCTTGTGAGCCGCCGTCAGCGCGTTCACGGTCAGCAGACCGAGCGAGGGCTGACAGTCGATCACGATGTAGTCGTAGTCGTTCATCAGCGGCTTCAGGGCGCGCTGCAGCGTCGACTCGCGCGCCACCTCGCTGACCAACTGCACCTCGGCGGCCGAGAGGTCGATGTTGCTCGGCAGCAGGTCCATGTTGGGCACCGCGGTCTTGAGCAGCACCTCGTCCGCCGACATGCCCCGCTCCATGAGCAGGTTGTAGACGGTGAGGTCGAGCTCCATCGGGTTCACACCGAGTCCGACCGACAGGGCTCCCTGCGGGTCGAAGTCGACGAGCAGCACCCGCCGTCCGTACTCCGCGAGCGCGGCACCCAGGTTGATGGTCGACGTGGTCTTGCCGACGCCGCCCTTCTGGTTGCACATCGCGATGATCTTCGCGGGTCCGTGATCGGTCAGCGGACCCGGGATCGGGAAGTACGGCAGGGGCCGTCCGGTCGGGCCGATCCGCTCGCGGCGCTGACGGGCAGCGTCGGGTGCGAGGGTGGCCGCGTACTCCGGGTCGGGCTCGTACTCGGCGTCAGGGTCGTAGAAGTGCCCCTCGGGCACCTCGTCGTAGGCGGCGAAGTGGGTGGACTCTCGGCCACTCTCGTTGCCGGCCGTGGCGTTCACGTGTAGGCCGTCCATCATCTTCATCGTGTGGGCTGTCGTCATGGGCTGATGCGTCGCGTTGGTCGCGAAGGTGCGGACAGCGACGGAGCCGACAGGGATTCCTGGCTGTCCGCCCCCGGGAGTAAATGTCGACTCATTCACAAGTCGTCTTACCTCCTTGGATGTGACCAGGAACATTTATCGATAGGTCAGCGTGGCACCATGCCGACGGTTGGCGACTCTATGGCGTGTCACCGCTCCGCAGCAACACAATCCGCCGGACCCGGCCCGATGTGTCGGCAACCGAACACCCCTCTGTCAAGGGTGCGCAGCCATCCATCCGCACGTTTCAGGGGTGTGCGAAACGGTTAAAGGGTTACGTTCGAGGCGAGTTGAACAAGGCCCCCGAAGTGGCCGGATGTGTGAGGTTGACGGCGCGGGTTGACGCGACGTCTAAGGAGTTCAGCCCAGGAGGCTGGCCAGCTCGACGTGGTCGAGGCCGTGCGCCTCGGCGACCTCCTTGTAAACGACCTTGCCGTCATGGGTGTTGAGGCCCAGGGCGAGCGCGGCGTCGCGGCGCAGCGCCTCGACCCAGCCGTTGTTCGCCAGCGACACGATGTAGGGCAGCGTGGCGTTGGTCAGGGCGTACGTGGAGGTGTTCGGCACCGCGCCCGGCATGTTGGCGACGCAGTAGAAGACCGAGTTGTGGACCTGGAAGGTCGGCTCGGCGTGGGTGGTCGGGTGCGAGTCCTCGAAGCAGCCGCCCTGGTCGATCGCAATGTCGACAAGGACACTTCCGGGCTTCATCTTGGCGACGAGCTCGTTGGTGACCAGCTTCGGGGCCTTGGCGCCCGGGATGAGGACGGCGCCGATGACGAGGTCGGCCTCGACGACGGCCTTCTCCAGCTCGAAGGCGTTGGAGACGATCGTCTTCACCTTGGTGCCGAAGATCTTGTCGGCCTCGCGGAGCTTGTTGATGTCACGGTCGAGCAGGGTCACGTGGAAGCCCATGCCGACGGCGATCTGCGTGGCGTTCCAGCCGGAGACGCCGCCGCCGATGACGACGCACTCGCCGGCGTGGGTGCCGGGGACGCCACCGGGGAGCACGCCGCGGCCGCCGACCGAGCGCATCAGGTGGTAGGCGCCGACCTGCGGGGCCAGGCGGCCCGCGACCTCGGACATCGGGGCGAGCAGCGGGAGCGCGCGGTTGGCGGTCTCGACGGTCTCGTACGCGATGGCGGTGGTGCCGGACTCCAGGAGGGCGTCCGTGCACTCCTTGGAGGCGGCGAGGTGCAGGTAGGTGAAGAGGGTCTGGTCCTTGCGGAGGCGGTGGTACTCCTCCGCGATGGGCTCCTTGACCTTCAGCAGCAGGTCGGCCGTGGCCCAGACCTCGTCCGCGGTCGGCAGGATCTGCGCGCCTGCGGAGACGTACTCCTCGTCCGTGATCGAGGAGCCCACACCGGCGTTCTGCTCGACGAAGACCTGGTGGCCGTTACGGACGAGCTCGTGGACACCGGCGGGGGTGATGGCCACGCGGAACTCGTTGTTCTTGACCTCGCGGGGGATGCCGACCTTCATCGTCGATCACGGTCCTTGAATCAGGGGAAACGGGGGTGCACTGCGATACATACCCGGATGCACTACCGCGCACCGGGACAGACCGCGATCGATCGCGGCGCACCCAGTCTAATGAAGGAGTTCCCCGTGTCTAGCCTTGCAAAGCATTAATCTTCGTTCAAAGCACTGCGGATTTCGTAGGCGGAAGCTCCTGTTCCCTCGTCCGTTCCCTCGTCCGTCCCCAGCAGACGCCCGGCCGCGGACCGGTGCAGCCGGGCGGCAGCGGGGTCGCCGAGCCGGTCGAGGGTGTCCGCCAGCCGGAGCTGGAGCGCGGCCTGGAGCCGTACGTCCTGGGCGCGCCGCGCCCAGTCGACCGCCTCTTCGCAGGTCCGCAGGGAGTCCTCGGGCCGGCCGGCGTACTCCTGGACACGGGCGGCCTCGCTCAACGCCCGCGCGTAGCCGGGCAGATCGGCGAGCCGCCGGTACCCGGCGGCGGCCGCGCGCCAGTTCCGCAGCGCCTCGCCGTAGCGGCCGGCGTAGGTCTGCACCGCGCCGAGCCGCCCGTACAGCCGGGCCTGGTCGGCCCGCTCGTCACGGGCGAGACGCTGGGCGAGCGCGCGGCCGTACCAGTCGCCGGCCCGCTGCCAGTCCCCCAGTTCCTGGTAGGAACCGCCTACGGATTCCATCGCCCGCCCGATCGCGTACGGATCGTTCGCGGCCCTTCCCGCGTCGAGAGCGGCCCGGTAGCGCTCCAGGGCGTCCTGGGTACGGCCGGTCCTGGCGTCCAGATCGGCGAGGTTCAGCAGCGCGGCGGCCCGCTCCCGGTGCAGTCCGCGCCGCTCGGCCACGTCCAGGACCAGCCGGTGCAGGCCGTAGAGCACGGGGGCCGCGGCCTCGGCGCCCCGGTGCGCCGTCTCCGCCCTGACCAGGGCGGCGACGAGCCGGCGGGCCAGGGTGTCGAGCTCGCCGTCGGCGACGGCGAGGCGGGCGGAGGCCAGCAGCACGGGCCTGCGACCGGTCAGCCATGCGGCGGCGGTCTCCACGGTCGGGAACCGCAGGGCGCGGGGCAGCCCGGCGAGCTTCTTGCGTGCCGGTGAGCCCTCGGGCTCGGTGACGGCCCGGCAGGACTGGAGGAGCCGTACGGTCCGCTCCAGCATCCGGGCCCTGGCGAGCTGCACCTCGGCGGGCCGGTCGCGCTCCTCCATCCGAGCGCGCAGGAGGGGGACGAGATGGCCCGGGACCTCGTACTGCCCGTCCCCGCGGTCGGTGACGAGGCCCAGCCCGACGAAGCCCGTCAGCGTGCTCGCGGCCGCCGAGACCGAGCAGCCGGCCAGGGCGGAGGCGGTGTGCGCGTCGGCGCGGCCGAGGGGTGCGAGGGAGAGGAATCGCAGTATCCGGGCGGCCGGCTGGGCCAGCGAGTCGTGGACCAGCTGGAACGCGCGGGCGAGCGGGTCGCCGGAGAGGGCGCGGAGCCGTTTGGCCAGATCGGCGACGGATGCCTTGGGGCGGGCGGCGAGCCAGCCGCCGGCGAGGACGACGGCGGCGGGCTGGCCGCCGCACTCCTCGGCGAGGGTCTCGGCGGCCTGGGGGTCGACCGTCACCCGGACGGATCCGGTGTAGGTGGTGAGCATCTCGATCGCGGACTTGGGGTCGAGGCCGCCGAGGGTGCACGGGCGGACGTCGGGGATCCCGGTCAACGGCCCGCGTGCCACGGCGACGACGAGGGCGTCGGGGTTGTCGGGGATCAGCGGATCGACCTGCTCCGCGTCGACCGCGTCGTCGAGGACGAGGACGGCACGGCGTTCGGCGAGGGCGTCACGGACCAGCTCGGTCAGCTCGTCCTCGGCCGCGCCGGGCGGTTCGTCGATGCCCAGGTCCTGGAGCAGCCCCTGCGCGGCGCGCCCGGTGGGGACCGGGTCGCCGCCGGGCTCGGTCAGCCTGGCGCGGAACACCCCGTCGGGGTAGGCGGCCGCGAGTCCGGTGACGAGTTCCTCGGCGAGCGCGGTCCGCCCGGAGCCGGGACGGCCCGCGATCAGCAGGACGCGTGCGCGGGGGGCCTTGTGGCCGGCGAGGGTGTCGAGTCCGGTCCGTTCGATGTCGGCGCGCAGGGCTTTCAACTCCCGCTGCCGCCCGAAGAAGTTCCGCACCCCGCCCGCTGCCACCGCCTGATCCGTCACGGGCCACGCTCCCGTCCACCTGCGCACGACCGATCCCGCGGGGGTCTCCGCACGGGCGATCCCGAGCGTAGTTCAGGGCACGTGCCTCACCCGGCGGGGCAGCGCGGACAGATCCCCCGATCGGATCAGCAGATGTTCAGACCGGCACCCCGTTGTGAGCGATCGTTCCGCGGGGCGGAACGGGTGGGCACAACGGCAACGGCGCCCTTGCGGGCGCCTCCGTCCCCTGCCCCTGCGTTCACCCCGAGGACCCTGCCCGCGCGGCGGACTCGGTGCACAGGGGCCCATGAGCGGAACGCGCCCGCATGGGCACCGCCCCGTGCGCCCACCCGTCCCGCCGCCCGCCCGAGGGCTACGCCTCGAACGGCCGCGCCGGCCAGGGCGCGTCCGCCGGGCGCAGCGCGTCGACGCCGTCGGCCGCGCGGGCCGCCGTCAGCGAAAGGACGCCGACGACCAGGCAGTTGTTGTGCAGCTCGCCCGCCAGTACGCCTCGTACGAGGTCCGCCAGCGGGACCCGGGCCACCTCCATGTCGGCCTCCTCGTCCGAGACCTCGAAGCGTTCGCCCTCCGCCTCGGACAGGTGGCGCGCCAGGAAGATCCGTACCGCCTCGTCGCAGCCGCCGGGCGTGGTGTAGACGTCGGCCAGGACACGCCAGTCCTCGGCCTTGACGTGCGCCTCCTCGTACAACTCCCGCTGTGCGGCGTGCAGCGGGTTCTCCCCCGGTACGTCGAGGAGTCCGGCCGGGATCTCCCAGAGCTTCTGGCGCACGGGGTGCCGGTACTGCTTGAGCAGCAGCACCCGGTCCTGGTCGTCGAGGGCGAGCACCGCCACCGAGCCGGGGTGGACCTGGTAGTCGCGGCGGGCGACCGTGCCGTCGGGCATGACCACGTCGTCCGTACGGACACTCGTCTTCTTTCCCTGGAACGGGGTCGTCGTCGCGACGACCTGCCACTCCTCCGGGGTGTCCTGCAACTCCATCTGCGTCCTCCCACACACGAGCCACACACGAAAGCCGGGGTACGGGTCCCGACAGGACCCGTACCCCGGCAACGTTAACGCCTTGTACTACTTGCCCGTCTTGCGCTCCACGGCGGCCTTCACCAGGCCGGCGAAGAGCGGGTGCGGACGCGTCGGACGCGAGCGCAGCTCCGGGTGGGCCTGGGTCGCGACCAGGTACGGGTGCACCTCGCGCGGGTACTCGACGTACTCGACGAGCTTGTTGTCAGGGGACGTGCCCGAGAAGACGAGGCCCGCCTTCTTCTCCAGCTCCGCGCGGTAGGCGTTGTTCACCTCGTAGCGGTGGCGGTGGCGCTCCTCGACGTACGGCTGGTCGGCGTAGACCTCGCGGACGATCGAGCCCTCGGCGAGCTTCGCCGGGTAGAGGCCCAGGCGCATCGTTCCGCCCAGGTCGCCGGCGCCCTCGACGTACGCGAGCTGCTCCTCCATCGTCGAGACGACGGGGTGCGCGGTGGCGGCGTCGAACTCGGTGGAGTTGGCCTCCGGGATGTCGGCCAGGTTCCGGGCGGCCTCGATCACGATGCACTGCAGGCCGAGGCAGATGCCGAGCAGCGGCACCTTGTTCTCGCGGGCGTACTGGATCGCGCCGATCTTGCCGTTGACACCGCGGTCGCCGAAGCCGCCGGGGATCAGGATCGCGTCGACGTCACCGAGCTGCTTCGCCGCGCCGGCCGGGGTCTTGCAGTCGTCGGAGGTGACCCACTTGACCTTGACCCGCGCCTTGTTGGCGAAGCCGCCGGCGCGCATGGCCTCGGTGATCGAGAGGTACGCGTCGGGCAGGTCGATGTACTTGCCGACGAGCGCGACGGTGACCTCGTGCTCCGGGTTGTGGACGCGGTCCAGCAGGTCGTCCCAGGTGGACCAGTCCACGTCGCGGAACGGCAGGTCGAGCTTGCGCACGACATAGGCGTCCAGGCCCTCGGTGTGCAGCACCTTGGGGATGTCGTAGATCGACTTGGCGTCGATGGCGGCGACGACGGCGGCCTCGTCCACGTCGCACATCAGCGAGATCTTGCGCTTGATGGCGGTGGGGACCTCGCGGTCGGCGCGCAGCACGATGGCGTCCGGCTGGATACCGATGTTGCGCAGCGCGGCGACGGAGTGCTGCGTCGGCTTGGTCTTCAGCTCGCCGGAGGGGCCGATGTAGGGCAGCAGCGAGATGTGCACGACGAAGACGTTGTCGCGGCCGACCTCGTGACGGACCTGGCGGACGGTCTCCAGGAACGGCAGAGACTCGATGTCGCCGACCGTGCCGCCGACCTCGGTGATGACGACGTCCACGTCGTCGGTCGCCATACGGCGGATCCGGGACTTGATCTCGTTGGTGATGTGCGGGATGACCTGGACGGTGTCGCCGAGGTACTCGCCGCGCCGCTCCTTGGCGATGACCTGCGAGTAGACCTGGCCGGTGGTGACGTTGGCCGAGCCGTCGAGGTCGACGTCGAGGAAGCGCTCGTAGTGGCCGATGTCCAGGTCGGTCTCGGCGCCGTCGTTGGTGACGAACACCTCGCCGTGCTGGAAGGGGTTCATCGTGCCGGGGTCGACGTTCAGGTACGGGTCGAGCTTCTGCATCGTGACCCGCAGGCCCCGCGCCTTGAGGAGCGCACCCAGGCTGGAGGCGGTCAGGCCCTTGCCGAGGGAGGAGGCGACACCCCCGGTGACGAAGATGTGCTTGGTCGTCGTGGTTTTGGGCGGCATCGCCAAGAGGGGGCTCCCGTGGTCGCGTTCTGGAGGTGCGTTCCGGCGTCCCCTCCGGAAGAATCGGGGGGTGCCGTCGCTGCGGTTGCGGGGGCTCGGCTGTCGCCGTTTCCCACCGGTCCACGGGGTACCAGGGTATCAGCGACATCGGGAGACCGCTTCCGGCCACACGGGGCAGTCGGGTGCACACGGACGGCGACAAGCCTCCGCCACCCGGCCGCACCGGGGTGGTCTCGGCGTCAAGCCGTGCTCACCCGATCGGCGCAATGGCGTTACAAGTAAGTGCTGCTCCGCGTCGTATCCTGCTCGGACACTCGCCGCCGATCGTCAACATCAGTTGACCGCCGATCTGTAGCAAGCGCCCTGCGGGGCGGACGTGGCCGTTCGACTGGAGAGAGCACGTGGCCGGGCGCATCGAGGATTACGCACTCATCGGGGACATGCAGACCGCCGCCCTCGTCTGCCGGGACGGCAGTGTCGACTGGCTGTGCCTCCCCCGCTTCGACTCACATGCCGTCTTCGCGGGGCTCCTCGGCACGGAGGAACACGGGTTCTGGCGGGTCGGTCCGGCCGTGCCGAACGGCGCCGCCCCGGCACCCGCCGACCGCCGTCGCTACCGCGGCGACTCGCTCATCCTGGAATCCGAGTGGGACACCCCGCGCGGCACGGTCCGGGTGACCGACTTCATGCCCCCGCGCGACGGCGCGCCGCAGCTGATCCGGATCGTGGAGGGCGTCTCGGGCCGGGTCCAGATGCGCTCCGCGCTGCGGATGCGGTTCAGCTACGGCCGGGTGGTGCCATGGGTCCACAAGGTCGGGGACCGCACGGTCGCCGTCGCGGGTCCCGACTCGGTGTGGCTGGACATGGACGCCGAGACGCACGGCAAGGACCTGACGACGTACTCGGACTTCACCGTCACCCCGGGCGACCGCGTCACCTTCACGATCAGCTGGCAGCCCTCGCACAAGGAGCCGCCCGCCCTGCCGGACCCGGAGGGTTCGCTGGAGGCGACCGTCGACTTCTGGCGGGAGTGGGTCGAGCACTGCACGTACCACGGCCCGTACCGGGAGGCCGTCGTCCGCTCGCTGATCACGCTGAAGGCGCTGACGTACGCGCCGACCGGCGGCATCGTCGCGGCACCGACCACCTCGCTGCCGGAGGAGATCGGCGGCGTACGGAACTGGGACTACCGCTACACCTGGCTGCGCGACGCGGCGATCACCCTGTCGTCGATGCTGCGCACCGGCTACCGCGAGGAGGCCCGCGCCTGGCGGGACTGGCTGCTCCGCGCGGTCGCGGGCGACCCGGAGAACCTGCAGATCATGTACGGGATCGCCGGTGAGCGCGAGCTCGGCGAGGCGGAGCTGGACTGGCTGCCGGGGTACGAGAACTCGGGCCCGGTCCGGGTGGGCAACGGCGCCGCCAACCAGCTCCAGCTGGACGTCTACGGCGAGGTCACCGAGGCGCTGCACCTGGCGCACATGACGGGCCTGTCCCGCAACGACTACGCCTCGCTGCTCCAGCTGAAGCTCATCCGCTACCTGGAGACGCACTGGAACCAGCCCGACGAGGGCATCTGGGAGGTGCGCGGCCCGCGCCGGCACTTCGTGCACTCCAAGGTCATGGCCTGGGTGGCGGTCGACCGCACGATCAAGCTGATCGAGTCCGGGGACGCCGACGGCCCGCTGGAGCGCTGGCGCGAGCTGCGCGACGACATCCACCGGGACGTCTGCGAGAAGGGCTACGACAAGGAGCGGAACACCTTCACGCAGTCGTACGGCTCCAAGGAGCTGGACGCCTCGCTGCTGCTGATTCCGCAGATGGGGTTCCTGCCGCCGGACGACAAGCGGGTCATCGGCACGATCGAGGCGATCCAGCGGGAGCTGTCCACGGAGGACGGCTTCGTGCTGCGCTACCCGACCGCGGGCGAGGAGGCCGGCGTGGACGGCCTGGAGGGCGACGAGGGAGCCTTCCTCGCCTGCTCGTTCTGGCTCGCCGACGACCTGGCGATGATCGGGCGCGTGGACGAGGCCCGCAAGCTCTTCGAGCGGCTGCTGGCGCTCCGCAACGACCTGGGTCTCCTCGCCGAGGAGTGGGACCCGCGGCTGCAGCGGCAGGTGGGCAACTTCCCGCAGGCGTTCAGCCACGTTCCGCTGATCGACACGGCGCTGCGGCTGACGGCGAGCGGCGCGTACGGCGGCTGAGGCGCGGGAAAGGGCGCCCCGGAATACGCTGAGAGAGTCCTGTCCCCCCGAGGAAAGGGGGGCTTCCCCATGGCTCCCCAGCACACCGTCCCGGACAGCGCCCTGACCGGACTCCGCGAGGATCTGGCCGGTGAGGTGTACGTTCCCGGCGATCCGGGATACGACACGGCCCGGACGATCCACAACGGCATGATCGACCGGCGTCCGGCGGTCATCGCCCAGTGCGAGACGGCGGAGGACGTCTCCAACGCGGTCCTCTTCGGCCGGGAGACCGGGCTGCCGATCGCGGTGCGCGGCGGCGGGCACAGCGTCGCCGGGACCTCCGTCGTCGACGACGGTCTCGTGATCGACCTGCGCCGGATGCATGCGGTCGTCGCCGACCCCGAGCACATGACGGTACGCGTCGAGGGCGGCGCGCTCATGAGCCATCTCGACCACGCGTCCCAGCCCTTCCATCTGGCCACCACCGGTGGTCGGGTGTCGACGACCGGGGTCGGCGGCTTCACGCTGGGCGGCGGATCGGGGTGGCTGGAGCGGAAGTTCGGGCTGGCCTGCGACAACCTCCTCGCCGCCGAGCTGATCACCGCCGAGGGCAAGCATGTGCACACGGACGGCGGGGAGAATCCGGAGCTGTTCTGGGCGCTGCACGGCGGCGGCGGGAACTTCGGCGTGGCGACCTCGCTCACCCTGCGGCTGTACGAGCTGCCGGAGATGAGCATCGCGATGCTGTTCTTCATGCCCGAGTCGGCGCCCGAGGTGATCCGTACCTTCCGCGATCTGGCGGCCTCCGCCCCGGACGAGGCGGGCGGCGGGGTCATCTACTTCCCCGCGCCCCCCGAGCCGTTCGTCCCCGAGCATCTCGTCGGCGAGCTGCTCTGCGCCACCCTGTTCACGTACGCCGGTCCGGTCGCCGAGGTCCGCGAGCTCTGCGCACCGCTGTTCGCGCTGAAGCCCGTGATCGAGGTCGTCACGGACATCGGGTACGCGGATCTCCAGTGCATGATCGACGACCCGCCGGGGCTGCGGAACTACTGGTCGGCGGAGTATCTGAGCGAGTTCCCCGACGCGGCCGTGGACCTCTTCTGCGAGCGCGCGCAGAAGATCCCCATGCCCACGGCCACCCAGCACGTGCTCTTCATGATGGGCGGCGCGCTCGCGGCCGGGCCGGCCGACTATCCGATCCCGTGGCGTTCGGCGCCCTGGGCGGTCCACCCGTTCGCGACCTGGGAGGACCCGGCCGACGACGAGCGGACGAGGCAGTGGGTACGGGACGTGCGGGCCGACGCGGAGCCGTGGTCGACCGGAGCCGTGTACCTCAACTTCATCGGCTCCGAGGGCGAGGAGCGGGTCGTCTCGGGCTTCGGCGCCGAGAACTACCGACGGCTCGCGGCGGTCAAGGCCACGTACGACCCCGACAACGTCTTCCGCTTCAACCACAACATCACACCGGCGTCCTGAGCCCTCGGCGGAGAGCATCGTCCGGGGTGACACAGGACACAATCGACATGCGGTCACGCAATTGGCGCGTCGGGTCGACGAGTTGTCGCCCCGGCGGACGAACTGTCCAGTCCCGTGACCGCCGGGTGATGTCGCTCGAACAGGGACGGAGGTAGCGTCCGGCTCCATGGAGAATCAGGGCGGGATCACCGTGCAGCGGGCGCTGGAGCTGCCCGGACTGCGCAGCGGGCTCCCGGAGGTCGTCGCCGGCGCGGACCGGCTGCACCGTACGGTGCGCTGGGTGCATGCGGGCGAGGTCCCGAACATCGCGTCCCTGCTCAAGGGCGGAGAGCTGCTGCTGACCACGGGCCTGGGCCTCGGCACGCGCCCGGCGGAGCAGCGGGCGTTCGTACGGCGCCTCGCCGAGCGGGGCATCGCGGCGCTGGTCGTGGAGCTCGGCCCGCGCTTCTCGCGCCTGCCGGCGACGATCGTGGAGACGGCGCGCTCCGCGGGCCTTCCGCTGGTGCAGCTGCACCGCGAGGTGCCCTTCGTGGCCGTCACGGAGGAGATCCACACCGAGATCGTCAACGGCCACTACGCGCTCCTCCGGCAGGCGGAGGAGGTGCACCGGCAGTGCACCGAGGCGCTGCTCGGCGGGGGCGGGGTGCCGCAGGTCCTGCGCATCCTGGCCGACTTCACCGCGAACCCGGTCTTCCTGGAGACGGCGGACGGACAACTGCTCTACGCGGCGGGCACCGAGTCCGGCCCGGCGGACCCGCTCCAGGTGTGGGACGGGCTGCGGGGCCAGCGGGCGGCGCGGGAGTCGGGCCCGCCGACGGGCGCGGTCCTGGTGGACGTGCCCGGCGGCGGACCGGGCACCGGCTCGGTCCGGGCCCGTCTGGTGCTGCTCGCGGTCTCCGGCCCGCTGTCCGCCGTCCATCGGATGGCGGCGGAGCGGGCGGCCGGGATCCTGGCCGTCGTGCTGATGCAGGCCCGGCAGGAGGAGGAGCTCGCGGCCCGGGGCCGCGGCGACTTCCTGACGGATCTGGCGGAGGGCCGGATCACGGCGGAGGACGCGCCGGCGCAGGCGCGGGTGCTGGGCTTCCGTCCGGGGGACGGTCCGCTGCTGCCCGTGGTGATGCGGCTCGCCTCCGAGCTCTCCCCCTCGGGGAACTGGGCGCTGCTGGCGCGGGCGGTCCTGGAGGAGCTGTCGTCGGTGGGCGTCCCGGTGCTGCTGGGTGTGCGCCCGGTGGAGGGGCGGGTGCCGCTGCTGCTGGGCCTGCGCTCGGAGTCGGAGCGTACGGCGGTGGCCGACCGGGTCGCGGCGGCGCTGCGGGCGGGAGTGGAGCGGGCCGGTCTCGAAAGGGCCGGGGCGCACGCGCCGGTGGTCGTGGTGGGCATCGCGGGCGGCTGGGCCGCGGCGTCGGCGTCCCTGCGGCACGCGGGCGAGACGGCGACGGCGGCGCAGGGCCTCTCGGACCGGCCCTGGTACGACGCCCGGCGCCTGGACATCGACCTGCTGCTGTGGCGTCTGCGGGAGCACCCGGACCTGGCGGCGTTCGTGGACCGCGCGATCGGCCCGTTGCGGGACCACGACCGGACCTCGCGCCCGCCGCTGCTCCCGACCCTGGAGACCTATCTGGCGCACGCGGGCCGCAAGGCGGAGACGGCCCGCGAACTGCATCTGAACCGCCAGACCCTCTACAACCGCCTGGCCCGTATCTCCGAGCTCCTCGGCACGGACCTGGACGACCCGCAGACGGTCCTGGCCTTGTCGCTCGCGCTCCGGGCGAGGCGCCACACCTCGTAGGGCACGGCCGCTGCCGGACCGCCTTAGCGGCGGTCCGACAGTTCGTCGTACACGCTCAGGACGTGCGCGATCGTCTCGTCCTCCGTCGGCCATGTGCCCGCCTGCACCCGCCCCGCGGCCGCCAGGTCCATCCGCCGGTCCACGTCCGCCAACAGCCCCCGCACCGCCTCCGCCAGCGCCGCCGCGTCCCCCCACGGCACCAGCTCCGCCGCGTCCCCGACCAGTTCGGGCACTCCACCGACGGCCGTCGCGACCAGGGGAACACCGAGCCGCAGCGCCTCCTGTGCCAGTGGGGAGCGGGCCTCCCAGCGCGAGGTCAGGACCGCGACGTCCGCCGCGGCCAGCAGCTCCGCCACGTCGTCGCGGCTGCCGATCAGCCGGACCGCGAGCCCCTCGGCCTCGATCCGCCGCTGCATCGCGGCCCGTTCGCGCCCCTCTCCCGCGATGACGAGCAGCGGCTGCGGGTCCAGGTCCCGCCACACCCGCGCCGCGTCCAGCAGCATCCCGTACCCCCGCTCGGGCACCAGCGCGCCGACGGCCATCAGCAACGGCCGGTCCACCGCGCCCAGTTCCGCCCGCGCCTTGCCGTCGTGGAGGCAGACCGGTGCGCGCGAGGCGGGGACCGTGACCGGTGCGAGCCGGGCGTCCCGTGCCCCGCTCCGCCGCGCCCGGTCGACGAGTTCGGAGGAGGTGCCGAGGACGACGGCGGCCGCCCGCGCGGTCCTGCGCTCAAGGAGACGCAGCAGGCCGCCCCGCGCGCCGTCCACATGGCTGCGGGTGTGCCAGGTCGTCACGAGCGAGGGCGTCCGTACCCCACCCGACAGGGCGAGCATCGCCCGCACGGAGGCATGCAGCCCGTGCGCGTGCACGACGTCCGCGCCGATGCAGGCATTGCGGAGCGCCGCGACCGTCGCGGGGTCGTTGCGGCGCGGAACGGGCACGAAGTGCGCGCCGGCGCCGATGAAGTCGTAGGCGCGGTCGAGTTCGGCCGGGGCGCACACGGTCACCCGCACGCCCCTCGCCACGAGCCCCGAGGCAAGTGATCGGACGTGAGCGCTACTGCCCGCGCTGCCGCCGCCCAGCACTTGGACCGTACGGAGCTGTGTCACGCGCCCAAGGATGCCAGCCCGTACGCACGTTCCGGCACCGAAGCCGCCTCGTTCCGGTGTCCGAGCCCTCAACTCGCCGGGCGGTATCACTCACATGGGTGAGCGCGCGAGGTCACTGAGCCTCTCGCCGCACGCCGCCGCGGCGATGAGCCCGGCCGCGTGGACGGCGAGTCCGAACCGCCCGTTCCCGGCGGCGATCGCGCTGCCGACGGCCGCTCCGAGCGCGTGGGCGCCCGTGTCGCCGAGCATCGTGCGCTCACCGAGGTCCTCGGTGAGGACGGCCGCCGCGGCGGCCATCGGCGCGGCGGCGAGCGATCCGCGCAGGAGTCCGGGCGCGCCGAGCCCCAGTACCGTCAACGCGGCGCGACCGGGGGCCACGTCCACGAGGTTGACGAGGTGCGCGGTCCCCGCGATCACCACACCCGCCAGGACCTTGTCGACCGGACGCTCCTTCAGGAGCGCCCCGGCCACGAGTCCGGCCGCGCCGATCCCGAACAGCTTCACGGCGCCGCTGGTGACCTCACCGTGCCGCAGGGCGTCGAGGTGCGCCCGGAAGCCCCTGCGGTGGTCGCCCTTCACATCGTCGTACGCCCCGCAGGCGCCGGCGGCGAGGACGGCGAAGGCCGCGGGTCCTCCCCCGGCCTTCGGCCCGCGGGACCCCGAGCTCGCTGTACTCACCGCGGCCAGCGCGGTCCCGACGGCGGTCGCCGGACCGGCGTACAGATCGACGCTCCGCCCGGCGTGGTTCTCCCGCCGCCACCGCTCGTCGTCCCGACGCCGCAGCCCGGCGTAGAGCGCCCGGCTCACGCCCGCGGCCACGGCGAAGGTCCCGGCCCTTCCCAGCTTCCCGATCATGGGCCCAGCCTAGGGTGGAGGTCGACGACGCCCCGCGCCAGGGGGAACCCACCCCCGTCCGCGCGCCCGCCCGGTTCCTCCGGACACGGCCCCGCTGGGGCGGCGCACCGCCGGCTGGAAGCACGCGGCGCGGATGAACCCGGGCATGGTGCTCGACGGCAGCCGCGCCGGCGCCGCGGGCGGCAGCGGGCCACCCACGGTGTGGCGACCGGCGCCGGGTCCACGACCCGCCCAGCCCCGGACCCGTCAGGCGTCCGCCCGCGCCGTCGCCAGCAGTTCCTCCGCGTGCGCCCGGGCCGTCTCCGAGTCCTCCTGGCCGGCCAGCATCCGCGACAGCTCGCGGACCCGGTCCTCGCCCTCCAGGACGGTGACACCGGACCGGGTCACGGACCCGTCGTTGGTCTTCTCCACCAGCAGCTGCCGGTCGGCGAACGCCGCGACCTGCGGAAGGTGCGTGACGACCACGACCTGCGCCGACTTGGCGAGCTTGGCGAGGCGGCGGCCGATCTCCACGGCCGCCTTGCCGCCGACGCCCGCGTCGACCTCGTCGAAGAGATACGTCGGAACCGGGTCCGTACCCGCGAAGACGACCTCGACGGCCAGCATCACCCGGGACAGCTCACCACCGGACGCGCCCTTCGCGATCGGCCGCGGCGGTGCGCCCGGGTGCGGGGCGAGCAGCAGCTCGACCTCGTCGGCGCCGGACGGCCCGTACGCCACGCTCCGCCCGCCGACCTCGACGCCCGAAGCCTCGTCGACGGACTCCGTCTGCCGGATGTCGAAGGACACGCGCGCGTGGGGCATGGCCAGCGAGGCCAGCTCGGCGGTGACGGCGTCGGCGAACCGGGCCGCCGCCTCCGTACGGGCGTCCGTGAGCGCCTGCGCGAGCGCCGACAGCTCGGTCCGCAGCGCGTCCCGCTCGGCCGTCAGCTCGCCGACCCGGTCGTCGTCGCCCTCCAGCTCGGTGAGCCGGGCCACGCTCTCCTGCGCCCAGGCCAGCACGGCGGCGACGTCCGCGCCGTACTTCCGGGTCAGCTGGGTCAGCGCCGCGCGCCGCTCCTCGACGGCCGCGAGCCGGCGCGGATCCGCGTCCAGGTTGTCGGCGTACCCGGCCAGCTCCCCGGCCACGTCGGCGAGCAGGATGGAGATCTCCCCCATCCGGTCCGCGAGCGCGGCGAGCGCCGGATCGTGCGACCGTACGGCCTCCAGGGCCCGCCCCGCGCCCGCGACCAGGGTCGTCGCGTCGACGGCCTCCGGGTCCTCGGGCTGTCCGGCGAGCGCCGCATGCGCCAGGGCGGCGGCGGAGGCCAGGGCCTCGGCGTGACCGAGCCGCTCCGCCTCCGCGGCAAGCTCGGTGTCCTCGCCCGCCAGCGGCTCGACGGCCTCGATCTCGCCGAGCCCGAAGCGCAGCAGATCGGCCTCCTGGGCCCGTTCCCGCGCGCGTGTGGTGATCTCGTCCAGCTCGGCGACGACGGCCCGCAGCCGCCGGTACGCCTCCCCGTACGCGGCCAGCGGTACGGCGACGGCCTCGCCCGCGTACCGGTCCAGGGCCCCGCGCTGCCGGGCCGGCTTGAGCAGGCCCTGCTGGTCGGTCTGGCCGTGCACGGCGACGAGTTCGTCGGCGAGTTCGGCGAGCAGGCCGACAGGCACGGAGCGCCCACCGAGATGGGCGCGCGAGCGCCCCTCGGCCGAGACCGTCCGGCTGACGAGCAGCGCGCCGTCGTCGAGCTCGGCACCCGCCTCCACCGCCCGTGCGGCGGCTCCCGCGCCCTCGGGCAGCGTGATCCGCCCCTCGACGACGGCCGAGCCGGCGCCGATCCGCACCAGGGCGGGGTCGGCGCGCCCGCCGAGCAGCAGCCCCAGGCTCGTGACGACCATGGTCTTGCCCGCACCGGTCTCACCCGTCACCGCGGTGAAACCGGGCGACAGCTCGACAACAGCGTCGTCGATGACCCCGAGCGACCGTATCCGCATCTCCTCCAACACGGGCTAGACCTTACGAGGTCGAGGCCCGGCTGTGCGACGGCCCCTGCCGGAACCGTGCGAACGCCCAGGTCGGGAATGCGTTTGTCACCCGTGGGGGTGGGGAGTCGGGGGCCGCCCCGGCGCCTCAGTGCGGCGCGCCGCGCCACCCCGACACCGGCAGGGCGAACTTCGCCACCAGACGGTCCGTGAACGAGGCGTGGTGCAGCCGGGCCAGCCGTACGGGCACCTCGCCGCGCCGCACCTCCACCCGTGCCCCGGAAGGGAGTTCCACCGTCCGCCGGCCGTCGCACCACAGCACGCCGTGCGGGGTGTGCGGCTCGACCTCCACCGTGAGCACCGACTCCGGCGTCGTCACCAGCGGCTTCGCGAACAGCGCATGCGCCCCGATCGGGACCATCAGCAACGCCTCGACCTCCGGCCAGATCACCGGTCCGCCCGCCGAGAAGGCGTACGCCGTGGAGCCCGTCGGGGTCGCGCAGATCACGCCGTCGCAGCCGAATCCGGTGACCGGCCGGCCGTCGATCGCTATCACGACCTCCAGCATCCGTTCCGGGGAGACCTTCTGCACGGCGGCCTCGTTCAGGGCCCAGTCCCGGTGCAGTACGTCGCCGTTCTCGTACACGACGACGTCGAGGGTCATCCGCTCCTCGACCTCGTACGCGCGCGTGACGACCCGGTCGACGACCTTGTCGAGGTCGTCGCGCTCGGCCTCCGCGAGGAAGCCGACGCGCCCCAGGTTGACGCCGAGCATCGGCACGCCGGACGCCCGGGACAGCTCCGAGCCGCGCAGCAGCGTCCCGTCACCGCCGAGGACGACGAGCAGCTCGCAGCCCTCGAGGGCGTCGGTACAGGCCTCCGGCACCTTCTCCACGGACGGCGGCAGCGGCAGGTCGGCCGCCTCCGCCTCCAGGACACGGACGCCGATCCCGCTGCGCAGCAGCCCGAGGACGACGAGTTCGGCGCTGCGCACGGCGGCCGGCCGGCCGGTGTGCGCGAGCAGGAAAACGGTGCGCTGTGCTGCTGTCGTTGAGCTCAACGAGGTCCCTCCGCCACGGCGCGGTCGACATCCGCCGGATCCAGCGCGGGCGCCCCTGCCCGCAGCCACAGAAAGTACTCGACGTTGCCGGAGGGCCCCGGCAGCGGGCTCGCCGTCACACCCAGCACCCCGAGCCCGAGCTCGGCGGCCTGGCGCGCCACGTTCCGTACGGTGTCCGCGCGGAGCTCGGGGCTGCGGACGACTCCGCCGGTGCCGAGGCGCTCCTTGCCCACCTCGAACTGCGGCTTGACCATGAGCACGAGGTCCGCGTCGGGGGCGGTGCAGCGCGCGAGGGCGGGCAGCACGAGGCCGAGCGGGATGAAGGAGAGGTCGCCGACGACGAGGTCGACCGGTGTTCCGTCGATCGCTTCGAGCGTCAGCTCACGGACGTTCGTACGGTCCTTCACGGTGACGCGGTCGTCGCTCTGCAGCGACCAGGCGAGCTGGCCGTAGCCGACGTCGACGGCGACGACGTGCGCGGCGCCGGCCCGCAGCAGGACGTCGGTGAAGCCGCCGGTCGACGCTCCCGCGTCCAGCGCCCGCCGGCCCTCGACCTTCAGCCCCCGCGGCACGAACGCGGCGAAGGCGCCGGCCAGCTTGTGGCCTCCGCGCGAGACGTAGTCGGGGTCGGCGTCGTCCTGGGCCACGACGATGGCCGCGGCCGTCTCGACCTGGGTGGCGGGCTTGGTCGCGACCGTCTTGCCGACGCTCACCCGCCCGGCGGCGATCAGCTGGCTGGCGTGCTCGCGCGAGCGGGCGAGCTTGCGGCGTACCAGCTCGGCGTCCAGACGGCGGCGTGCCACTCCTGCCACGTTCGGTTCAGCTCCTGTGGTTGTACGAGGGGGTCGGTCCGGGGCCGGGTGTCGGTCCGGGGCGGTCGGCGTCGAGCGAGGTCAGCTCGGAGCGCAGCCCACGGTGTACATCCTCGTACACCTCCAGGTGTCCGTCCGCCGGGAGGTGGTCCGCGTCGACGAGCCGCTCCAGGAGAGCGTCCACGGCGGGACGCCCGGTCGGGGCGCGCTCCACGCCGAGGGGCGCGGGCGCGGCGGGCTCGTACGCTGCCTCGTCGTCCCCGGCCGGCGTTCCCTGCTCGTCCGGGCCCGGACGCACGTCGAGGCCCGGACGCCCGTCCGTCCCGGCGCCCGGCGTCCCGTCCGACCCCGCGGCCGGCGTCCCATCCGTCACGTCGCTCATGCCCCGACGCTATCGCGAAGCCCTGGGGTACGGTCGATCACAATGGCGACGATCACGGAGTGCCGTAGCGCACTCGACAAACTTTCGGACAATCTCTCGCGCGCGGACGGCGAGGTGCGCAGCGCCGCCGCGCTCGACCGCACCCTGAGCTGCCACATCACGGACCTGGACACCACGTTCACCGGCCGTCTCGCGGACGGCCGGATCGAGGTCCGGGACACGGTGGCGGGCCCGCCGCCCGCCAAGGCGCAGATCCGGCTGGCGATGACCGGCGACGACCTGGTGGCGATGGTGAACGGCGAACTGAACTTCGCGAAGGCCTGGGCCTCCGGCCGGGTCAGGCTGGAGGCCGGCTTCCGCGATCTGCTCCGGCTGCGCTCACTTCTTTAGCGCGGGCTCCTGCTTCTCGGCCCGGGCCTTCCGCCCGGCGGGCACCACCAGCGGCGTCCCCGTCTCGGGGTCGTCGATGACCTGGCAGCGCAGCCCGAAGACCCGCTCCACCAGCTCGGCGGTGACGACCTCGGCCGGCGGGCCCTGCGCGACCACCTCGCCGCCGCGGACGGCGATGAGGTGGGTGGCGTACCGGGCGGCGTGATTGAGGTCGTGCAGGACGGCGACCAGGGTGCGGCCCTGGTTCTCGTGCAGCTCGGCGCACAGGTCGAGGACGTCGATCTGGTGCTGGATGTCGAGGAAGGTCGTGGGCTCGTCGAGCAGCAGCAGCGGGGTCTGCTGGGCGAGCGCCATCGCGATCCAGACCCGCTGGCGCTGGCCGCCGGACAGCTCGTCGACGTACCGCTCCGCCAGCTCGGCGACGCCCGTCGCGGCCATCGACTCCTGGACGATCCGCTCGTCCTCCGGCGACCACTGGCGCAGCAGCCCCTGGTGCGGGTAGCGGCCGCGGGCCACCAGGTCGGCGACCGTGATGCCGTCGGGGGCGATGGAGGACTGGGGCAGCAGGCCGAGCGTCTTGGCGACCTTCTTCGCGGGCATGGTGTGGATGGTCTGCCCGTCGAGGAGTACCCGCCCCTGGGACGGCTTGAGCATCCGGGACAGGGCGCGCAGAAGGGTCGACTTGCCGCAGGCGTTGGGACCGACGATGACCGTGAAGGAGTTGTCGGGGATCGCCACGGACAGGTCGCGGGCGATGATCCGCTGGTCGTAGGCGAGGGTGACCGACTCCGCGCTGAGCCGCTGGGTCTGACCGTCCATGGAGGTGCTCCTGAGATCCTTCGCGTTCATATCCGTCCCGCCTTGCGTTCGTTGACCAGCAGCCACAGCAGATAGCAGCCGCCGAGCACGCCGGTGATGACGCCGACGGGCAGCTGCCGCTCGCCGAAGGCGTTGGTCGCGATCCAGTCGGCGATCAGCAGCAGCGCCGAGCCCATGAGGGCGGAGGCCGCGAGGTTGGGGCCGGGCGAGCGGGTGAGCCTGCGGGCCAGTTGGGGCGCGCTGAGCGAGACGAAGACGATGGGGCCTGCGGCGGCGGTCGCGACGGCGACGAGCACCACGGCGGAGCCCATCAGCACGATGCGGGTCCGCTCGACGTTCACACCCAGGGCGTACGCGGCGTCGTCGCCCATCTCCAGCATCCGCAGCGCCCGTCCGTGCCCCAGGACCAGCGGGACGAGGACGCAGCTGACGGCGAACAACGGCCAGAACTGCGCCCAGTCGCGCCCGTCGAGCGAGCCGGTCATCCAGACCGTGGCGCGGGTCGCGTCGACCAGGTTGGCCTTGGTGATGAGGTAGTGGATGACGGCGGTGAGCATGGCGGCCGCGCCGATGCCGACGAGGACGAGCCGGTAGCCGTGGATCCCGCGCTTCCAGGCGAGCAGGTAGATCGCGACGCCGGTGATCAGGGCGCCGACGACGGCCCCGCCGCTGGCGGCCATGGCGCTGCCCTGGGAGAGCACGATGACGCCGAGCGCGCCGACGGTCGCGCCCTGGCCGAAGCCGATGACGTCCGGACTGCCGAGCGGGTTGCGGGAGATGGACTGGAAGACGGCTCCGCCGATGCCCAGCGCGGCACCGACGAGGACGGCGACGAGGACGCGCGGCAGCCGCAGGTCCATGACCGCGAACTCCTGGACGGCGGTGCCGTTGCCGAGGAGGGTCGCGACGACGTCGCCGGGGGCGATCGGGAAGTCGCCGCTGCCGATGAGCACGACGGCGGCCGCGAGGGTGAGGGCGAGCAGCCCGGCCATGGAGAGGGCGGCGCGGGGTGCGTAGCGCAGGGAGAGCCCGTCACCGGTCCGTAGCGTCTTGGTGGTCACAGCTGGGCCATCCTCTTGCGGCGGACGAGGCGGATGAAGACGGGTCCGCCGATCAGCGCGGTGACGATGCCGACCTGGAGCTCCGCGGGGCGGGCGACGAGCCGGCCGATCACATCGGAGCCGAGGAGAAGGACGGGCGAGAGGACGGCGGCGTAGGGGAGGATCCAGCGCATGTCGGGGCCGGTGATGGCCCGTACGAGATACGGGACCATCAGCCCGAGGAACACGATCGGCCCGCATGCGGCGGTCGCCGCGCCGCACATCAGCGTGACGGCCGCCATGGCGATCACGCGGGTGCGGTTGATGTCGGCGCCGAGAGCGCGGGCGGTGTCGTCGCCCATCTCCATGGCGTTGAGGGGCCGGGCGATGAGCAGGGCGAGCACCACGCCGACGAGGATGAACGGTGCCACCCTCCGCACGGTGTCCATGTCGGCGGAGGCGAGCGAGCCGACGGTCCAGAAGCGCAGCCGGTCCAGGGCGGCGGAGTTCAGGAGCTGGACGGCGTTGACGTAGCCGTAGAGCGCGGCGGTGGCGGCGGTTCCGGCGAGCGCGAGGCGTACGGGGGTGGAGCTGCGGCTGCCACCGAGGACGTACACGACGACGGAGACGACGGCGGCGCCGGCGAACGCGAACCAGATGTAGTCGCTGACGTCCGTGACCCCGAGGAACGCGATCGCGGAGACGACGGCCGCGGCAGCGCCTGCGTTGACGCCGAGCAGGCCGGGTTCGGCGAGCGGGTTACGGGTGAGGCCCTGCATCACGGCCCCGGAGAGGCCGAGGGCGACGCCGACGAGCAGCCCGAGGAGCGTGCGGGGGACGCGTACGTCATGGATGATGACGTCGTTTCCGACACCGGTGTTCTGGAACAGCCCGTGCCACACATCGCCGAGCGGCACCGGTTTGGCGCCGATCATGACGCTCAGGACACAGACCAGCAGCAGGACTCCGACGGCCACGGCCAGACCGACGGCGCGCACGGAATTCCGGCGCGTCGGCGTCTGGTCAGGGCCGGTCGGATCCGCGCTCGCTCGGGAGGGACTCTCGACCAACACGGCAGTTAGGTTAGCCTACCCTGCTATCGACGTTCGATCCCTGTTCGCAGGTCAGGCCCCTGGTGCGGGGCCCGTCACAGCCCCAACCGCTCCAGCGCCTTGCCCGCGTCCAAGCCGCACGTCCCCGCCCCGGCCTCCGTCCACGCCGCCGCGCACAGCGCCCGCACCCCGTCCAGAGCGGGCCCCTCACCGTCCAGGACGAGCTCGCCACCGCGCGCCTCGGCCGACCAGCCACCGCAGACATAGCCGCCGTGCACCCCGACCACATCCGGCTGCCCGGTCAGCAACCCCCGCAGATCCGCGTCCACATAGGTCGGCCGGTGCTCCGGCACCGCCGCGAGCAGCTGCGGCAGATCCGTCACCCCGGTCAGCACCAGCAGCGAGTCGACACCCCCGTTGAACGCGCCCTCGATGTCCGTGTCCAGCCGGTCCCCGACCACCAGCGGCCGCTCCGCCCCCGTCCGCAGCACCGTCTCACGGTGCATCGGCGGCAGCGGCTTCCCCGCGACCTTCGGCTCCACGACACCGCCCGTGGCGATCCGTACGACCTCCACCGCCGCCCCGTTCCCCGGCCCGATCCCCCGCGCCCCCGGAATCGTCAGGTCCGTGTTCGAGGCGTACCACGGCACCCCGCGCGCCACCGCGTAGCTCGCCTCCGCGAACCGCCCCCACGGCAACTCCGGCCCCCCGTACCCCTGCACCACAGCGGCCAGACCGTCCTCGTCGGCCGACTCCACCGGCACCAGACCCCGCTCCCGCAGCGCCACCCGGAGACCTTCCCCACCGATCACCAACACCCGCGACCCGGCGGGCACTTCATCGGCGATCAGCCGCGCCACCGCCTGCGCGGACGTGATGACGTCCCCCGCCTCCGCCGGCACCCCCAGTTCGGTCAGATGCGCGGCCACCGCGTCCGGCGTCCGCAGCGCGTTGTTGGTGACGTACGCGAGATGCATCCCGCCGGCCCGCGCCACGCCCAGCGCCTCCACCGCATACGGGATCGCCTCCCCGCCCGCGTACACCACACCGTCCAGATCGAGCAGTGCCGTGTCGTACGCCTCGCTCAGCGCCCGCTCGCTCCCACCCGGCCGAAACCTGCCCTGCCGACCCCGGACGCCGTCACCCATGACCTCGTACTCCTCTTACACCAAAACGAAACGATCACGTCACTCCCCGTCTCCCCCGATCATCGCTCATCGCCACCCCCACTTACGATTGCGTAATGAACACCTCAGGTCCCGCGGCCGACGACGTCCGCGCCGACGGTCTGCACATGGTCCCGTTCCGAGGACTGCGCTATGTCCCCGAACGGGTCGGCAGCCTGGCCGCCGTGACCTCCCCGCCGTACGACGTCGTCGTACGGCCCGACGGACTGCACCACCTCGAGTCCGCCGACCCCCACAACATCGTCCGGCTGATCCTGCCGCAGGCGATCACCGCCGGCACCCGCCACCGCAAGGCCGCCGTCACCCTCGACCGCTGGCTCGCCGACGGCGTCCTCGCCCCCGACCCCGAGCCCGCGCTCTACGTGTACGAGCAGAGCGGCGACGGCATCCTGCAGCGCGGCATCATCGGCGCCCTGGAACTCTCCACCCCCGCCGAAGGCATCGTGCTCCCCCACGAGGACGTCATGCCGCACGTGGTCGAGGACCGCGCCGCGCTGATGCGCACCACGGCCGCCAATCTGGAGCCGCTCCTCCTCACCTACCGCGGCGAGGGCGACGGAGCCGCCGAGGTCATCGAGCGCACCGTCCGGCGCGAGCCCCTGCTCGCCACGACCACCGAGGACGGCTTCAGCCATCGCCTCTGGGCGGTGACCGACCCCACGGAGCTCGCGGTGGTCTCCGCCTCCCTCGCGGAGCACCAGGCGCTGATCGCCGACGGCCACCACCGCTGGGCGACGTACCTGCGGCTGCGCGAGGAACACACACAGCCCAGCCCGTGGAACTACGGCCTCGTCCTCCTCATCGACACGGCCCGCTACCCCCTCCGGGTCCGCGCCATCCACCGCCTCCTCAACCGCCTCCCCGTCGCGGACGCCCTCGCGGCCCTCGGCGACGGCTTCCGCGTCCGCCGTGTCGAGGGCCCCCTGTCGGCGGCCATGGAGTCCCTGGAGTCCGCCACGGCCGACGGCAACGCCTTCGTCCTGGCCGGCGACGGCGCCTTCCACCTTCTCGACCGACCCGACCCGGCGCTGCTCGCCCGTACGATCCGCGCGGACCGCCCCGAGGCGTGGCGCACGCTGGACGCCACGGTCCTGCACTCCACGCTCCTCGACCATGTCTGGCACATCCCGGACGCCCCCGAGGAGATCAGCTACATCCACGACACCGAGGCCGCCGTCGCCCAGGCCGAACGCCGGGGCGGCACGGCGGTGCTCATGCATCCGGTACGGGAGGACGTCGTACGGGACCTGGCCCGGCAGGGAGTCACCATGCCCCGCAAGTCGACCTCCTTCGGCCCGAAGCCGGCCACGGGCCTGGTCCTCAGAAGCCTGGCGCTGGACTGAGCGCACGAAAAAGGGCGGCACCCCCGGAGGGGTGCCGCCCTTTCACGCACTCACACGACGTCAGGCCTTGAGGTCCGTGTCGTCGTCCTCGTTCTCGTCGTCCTCGTCAGCCTCGTCGCCGAGGTCGTCGGCCGCGTCGGCCTCGTCGTCGGCGTCGGTCTCCACGACGTCATCGGACTCGTCGTCCAGCTCGTCGATGGCGTCGACGAACTCGACGCCGTCGAGCTCCGCGAGCCGGTCGGAGGCGTCGGTGGCCCCGTCCTTGTCCGACTCCACCGTCTTGGCGAACCACTCACGGGCCTCGGACTCGCGCCCGGCCGCGAGCAGCGCGTCGGCGTAGGCGTACCGCAGGCGGGCGGTCCACGGGTGGACGGCGGTGGACGCGAGCTCGGGGCTCTGCAGGGTCACGATGGCGGCGTCGAGCTGCTCCATGTCCCGGCGGGCGCCGGCGGCGACGAGCCGCATCTCGACCTGCCCGGCCTTGTCCAGCTTCTGCACCTCGGGCTCACCGGCCATGGCGAGGGCCCGCTCGGGCCGGCCCATGCCGCGCTCGCAGTCGGCCATCACGGGCCACAGCTCGACACCACCGGTCATCCGCCGCGCGGCCCGGAACTCGGCCAGCGCCTCGGAGTACTTCTGCGTCGCGTACGCGGCGAAGCCGGCGGCCTCGCGGACGGCGGCGACACGGGAGGCGAGCCGGAGGGCGATACGGGAGTACGCGTACGCCTGCTCGGGGTCCTCGTCGATCAGGTTGGCGACCATCACGAGGTTGCGCGCCACGTCCTCGGCGAGCCCCTTGGGCAGGCTCATGAGCTCCTGGCGCACGTCCTGGTCGATCTCCTCGCCCGTGACGTCGTCCGGGATCGGCAGACGCTTGATGGGCGCGCGGTCCGGCCGGTCGCGGTCGCGGTCGTCCCGACGGCCGTAGCCACCCCGGTCGTCGCGACCGCGGTACCCGCCCCGGCTGTCGTCGCGCCGGTCGTCACGGCGGAAGCCACCACCGCGGCTGTCGTCGCGACGGGGTCCACGGGGACGGTCGTCACGGCGGTCGTCACGGGGACGATCGTCACGGCGGAAGCCGCCACCACGGTTGTCGTCACGACGGTCGTCGCGCGGACGCTCGTCGCGACGCTCATCACGGCGGAACGACGGCCGCTCGTCACGACGCTCATCACGGCGGAACGACGGCCGCTCATCACGCCGGTCGTCCCGACGGAACGACGGACGGTCGTCACGGCGGAAGCCACCGCCACCACCACGGTTGTCGTCACGGCGGTCATCACGCGGACGGTCGTCACGGCGGAACGAGGGACGGTCGTCACGGCGGTCGTCGCGGGGACGGTCGTCCCGACGGAAACCGCCGCCACGGGTGTCATCACGGCGGTCATCGCGACGGAAGCCACCGCCACCACCACGGTTGTCGTCGCGACGGTCGTCCCGACGGAAGCCACCGCCACGGTTGTCGCCACCGCGGTTGTCATCGCGACGGAAACCGCCACCGCTGCCGCCACCGCGGTTGTCGTCACGACGGTCGTCGCGGCGGAACGAGGGACGGTCACCGCCGCGGTCGTCACGGCGGAAACCGCCGCCACCGCCGCCACGGGTGTCATCACGGCGGTCATCGCGACGGAAGCCACCGCCACCGCCACGGTTGTCGTCACGGCGGAAGCCACCGCCGCGGTTGTCATCACGACGGTCGTCACGCGGACGGTCGTCGCGGCGGAAGCCGCCGCCACTGCCGGCTCCGCGGTTGTCGTCACGACGGTCGTCCCGACGGAACCCGCCGCCACCACGGTTGTCGTCACGGCGCGGCCCACGGAAGCCGCCCCGCTCGCCACCGTCCCTACGACGCGGCTCGCGCTCCGGACGATCGTCGGGAGAGTTGGTGGACATCGGCGTGACTCCTGTCTTCGGGTACTGCAGTCATTCTCGCGCAGTCGGCACCCCGACGCGCTTCGAAAAGTTCATGGAAAAACAAAAGGACCCTTGGTCCCAGCGTGAACGCTGGGACCAAGGGTCCTGAAAGATTGTTCGGCGGCGTCCTACTCTCCCACAGGGTGCAGTCTGCAGTACCATC